>JASGCN010000002.1 GCA_030054135.1 Alphaproteobacteria bacterium | reverse complement strand
TAAGATCTCCGTGCTTGCACTCGTTACTATACCTGAGTGCCCTTCCGAATCAACACAATAACTCGATGTGTCATTGAAACTTTTTTGAATAATAAAACTACTTACAGTGCTAGAACATGAAATAGTTGGATCTGCAACTCCGTTCTGTGTATCAAGTGTGCTTATTATTTTTGAATCACTACATAGATTACTATAATTTCTATGTTTTTGATAATACGCAGAAGCATGCACCGATGCTTCTGATAAAGCACTTCGCGCAATAACAATATCAGCACGATCTTGTGTTTTAAACGCACTATTCAAAATAACAGATGAAAGTGTAGTAATGATTGAAATAGCAATAAGTATTTCAATAAAAGTAAACGCGCGCATACTCATACATGCAGTATATAGCAATACAAGTAATTATATAAAAAACTATGGGCAAAATGTTGTGGGAGTGGTTGTGTATGCTTTTGATTTTCCAGTACTATCAATACACCATCCTAATTCAGATCCTCGAGCTACTGGATATGCTCTAAAGGCGACATACGTACTCCCACTTCCATTGGTTATACAGCCACCCGTTGTTGCGGGAGTGGTAATTGGAAGAAGTTGAGTATAAAAATCAGTAGTGGCAGCGCAAAGACCAGTGTATGAAGCATTGTCTGCTTTATAAATAAGAGCAACAGCTCGTAATCCTTGAACTTCTGTTTTTATTTTTGCTTGCTCAGCTCTTTCAGTTCCACCGCTTAAATTGGTATACGCTATCGTAGATAAGATACCAAGAATTGCTATGGTAATTAATAATTCAATAAGTGTAAACCCAGTTATCTTTTTTTTAAAACAAGATAGAAACATATTATACTAATAATATCATGCATATGAAAGATATAAAAAAGTTATCCCCAAAAGATTTTCCTTTTTTGTTAAAAGAAATACCTGATGCACCAGAAGTTCTCTATGTGAAAGGAATAATTCCACACACCACAAAATATGTAGCTATCGTCGGAGCTCGTAAACACAGTGCATACGGAAAAAAAATGTGTGAAAAAATAATACATGAACTTGCAGGAGAAAATATTTGCATTGTAAGTGGACTTGCTATCGGCATTGATACCATTGCACATGAAACCGCTCTTTCAGTTGGTCTCCCCACACTTGCAGTGATAGGCAGTGGGCTACACAAAGAAGTGCTCTACCCAAAAAGCAACTACAATCTTTCAGAAAGAATAATTGAACATAATGGAGGATGTATAAGTGAATACACACCTGACACAGAAGCGGCTCAATGGCATTTCCCTGCGCGTAACCGTATTATGGCTGGAATATCTCATGTAATATGTGTTATTGAATGCGAACAAATGAGTGGCACACGCATTACTGCGCGTCTCGCAACAGAGTACAACAGAGAGGTGGGGGCGGTCCCTCATGACGCTCTTTCAATACTTGGGGTTGGGTGTAATGATCTCATTGCGCAAGGTGCCCATCTCATCCGTGAAGGAAATGATATAAAAAAATTACTAGGGATTGATGCTACTGACACACCAACATCACACCTAGAAAATATCACACTCACCCCTCATGAAAAAATAATATATGATATATGCAAAACATCTGTTTCAAAAAATGAGCTCATTGAGAAAAGCAAGCTTCCTGTGCATATAGTACAAGTAGCTCTCACTACTCTCACAATAAAAGGATGCATTGAAGAAATAGGGAACGGTATCCGTGTTAAAAGAAAAATTACTACTTCTTAAATACCCATCTACGCTTTTTTCTATGTTTTGAAATAGCAAAACGATGCGCTTCTGCATTAAGGGCAATAATTTGTTCTGCATACGCGTGTGTATATCGTTTATCTCCCAACAGTTCTCGTGCTGTATGGTGTTCATTTTTAACAACACTCACTGTGGGAATTTTTATTTCATACTCTTTGCACACTGCATCTGCTACTGCGAGCTGTTGCTTGCCTCCATCAAGCACAATTAAAGAAGGATACTCCCATTCCGTGTGACGAAATCTTCGTGAAAGTAATTCTTGTAAGGCGCCATACTCGTCTCCTTTTTTTGCATCTTTAATGATAAAAGTTCTGTAGTCATGTTGAAAAAAATCAGATCCGTATGAGACCACCATTACTCCAATTGTATGCTCCCCATGAAAATGCGCAATATCATACGCTTCAATACGCAAAAGGTCTCCCCCCTCACTAAATGAATTATGTAATGTATGAATATCTCGCATACGATTGAGAGCACGCACGCGCGTTTGTAATTCTTTTGCATCTTCAAAGCGTTCATCTGCAGCCGCGCTGTCTCTTTTTTTAATAAGATTAATAAGTAATTTTTTTTTCTTTCCTTTAAGTATTGCTATTATTTCTCGTATTGATTGAATGTATTTTTTTTTGGATATCTCACCGATACATACTCCAGGGCATAACCCTATTTGTGCATCAAAACATTTTCGTGTACTTTTTATTTTACAGGTAGTTCTATATGGAATTGCTTTGCGTATAATACTAAGCACTTCTCGCAAAATTTTCCCCTGTGGAAATGGGCCCAATGTGTATTGATATTTTTTTTTGTTTTGTGCAAGATCTCTTCCTCGTACAATACATACGCACGGATACTCCTCTTTGGTAATACACACAAACGAATAACTTTTATTGTCTTTTTCTTTTGCATTGTACGGTGGATTGAATTTTTTTATTAAATTGGTTTCTAACAATAACGCTTCAAGAACGCTATCAGTAACTATTGTTTCAATGGAAATTGTTTTTTTAATACATTCTACTAATCGCTCTCCACGGTCTTCAGATAACCGTTCATTAAAATAACTTTTCACTCTGTCTCGCAATACCCCAGCTTTCCCTATATATAGTATTTTTTTATTTTTTCCTACAAACATATAGACTCCTGAAGTCTGTGGGATTTTTATCGAAGAAAAAACTTTTTTAAGCATACCTCACTATAACAAAAAACAATTCTATCCAAATACACATGTGTACACTTTCATTCCTTGTGGCACTTTAATTTCAGTATAATAATCATTTCTTTTTTTATACTGTGCCACTGTATATAGCGTATGTGAATTAATTTCAATTTTTTTTATTATTTCATCATTATTTTTTACTGAAATACTTTTTTTTGTTGGAGATGAAAAAATACACCGAGCTTCTGTACCGTGCCAAGGAAGTTGAATACTGGCATCATCTGAAATCGCTTCCACATATTCTTTTTGAACATTCCACATGCCTGAAAGTTCAATAAATTTTTTATCACTTATAGGAGAAAAATATTTTTCTCCTCGTACCCCCACACTATTAAGCACAAATGTATTTCTTTCGTATCCAAAATAAATCTCTCCTGTGTGTTCCCCTTCATTTGACTCTATATGAGTAATTGATTCTTCTACAGCAAGAAGTTTTTGTATGAGTTTTTCTGTTTCTTCATATTTTCCTTCACCAATATGGTGATACACGATGTACCCATCACGATCTATCAAATACTTATGCGGCCAAAAATTATTCTTATACGCACGCCAAGTTTTAAAATCATTATCAAGTACTACGGGCCATGTAATGTTCATTTTTTTTACCGCTTCTAAAACATTGTTGTAGTCTTTTTCAAAAGAAAACTCAGGTGTATGCACTCCAATCACTACTAACCCATCGTCTTTGTATTTTTCATACCAAGAATTAAGATATGGTATCACTCGTTGGCAATTGATACAGCTATATGTCCAAAATTCAAACAGTATTACTTTGCCTTTATATTGATCAAGAGATATCTTCTCTCCGTTGGTATTAATGTATCCATCAGGAAAAACAAAATTAATTGCCTTTACTTTACAATCAAGTAATGCACTATCATTTTTTGTAGTGAGAGTTTTTATATCACATACTTCTTTTTTTTCTTGTATATCTTGCATATCATCAGTATCTTCTATTAATGCAAGTATTTTTTGCTCAATAATAGCAGTATTGTACCCTTTTTCTGTAAGATATATTTCTATTTTTTTATCAATGCCTGTAATAATTGCAATACCCACGAAAAGTATAAGCACTCCTATTCCTTTCATAATTGGATGTTCTGGTGTTACAAATGGTGCAACAGATGAAATTAATTTGTCCCCCATAAGAGCAACAACATACAATGCCAAAGACAACCCACATGCGTACACAAGTAAATATATAAATCCTACTGAAAAATTAACTGGCAATACATTTGCAAGTATAAAAAAATACACTGGGCTGCACGTTGCAAACACTGGTCCCAATGCTCCCCCAAGAAAAACTTCTCGTAATTTACTTTTTGATGTATACGCTGAAGTAAGAACTTTTTGAGATTTGGCCTGTAGTGATGCAATGATGGTTGTCCATACACGAGGGAAAAGTGTGGCAACTCCAAAGAAAATAAGTATTCCACCAGAAATATAACTCCACACTTCTTGTGGTACTCCAATAAATGCAGTTGAAAATTTAAGCACTAGTGTAAACACTATCACTGATATTCCCAGACTCCCAACAATAGTAAGTCGTTTAACAAATTTTTCTTCCTTATTGCCGTCAGCGCTTAAACTCCCCCCAACAATAACTGGAAGTATGGGCAACACACAAGAAGCAAACAAAGTAAGTACACCTGCTACAAAAGAAATCCCTAATAATAATATACTTATCATGCTACAGTATACACTATATTACTTGAATATGCTAATTATTGCATTCCACAAAGATACTGCAAGAGATGTAATTCCTGATTTTTCCTGAGTGGTAGTTGAATATATTTCATCTGCTGAAGATGAAGGAGTACTATTAGTAAACACATTTCTCAGCACTTGGGTAAGAGATGCCAATCTATTGGTAGATGATACTCCAGATGAAATAGTTTGCCCTTCAATTGCATTAGTATTCCCCAAAGAAAGAAGTGTTGGCCATGCATTATTGTGAATAGTAAAAGCAGACCCTAAGATAGCCCCTATCGTTCCAATGGTATTAATGGTGGCGCCTGTCATTCCAGCCACAGTTCCTGAACCAATTGCTTTTGTAGAACGGTCAATATTCCATATTCCATTTTCAAAAGTACCACTTGAATATCCTGCGTATCCTCCACAAATTTCTGAAGCCCCAGTACAGCTAACACTAACATCAGCATATACATTTCTATTAGTACTATAATTACTTCCAATTGCTCCCCCAATGTTGTTTCTTCCGGATACAGATCCTCGTGCATAACTATCAACAATAGCTACATTGTGTGCTGAAGTCCCTGCGATTACTCCAACAGTATCGTACCCTTGCACAACACAATGTACACCAACTCGATTGACAGTAGATCTAGCTATTTCCCCAACAAGACATCCTGTTGCTTCAGATCCAATACCATTGATGGTTCTCACTGTTCCATCAAGAAAAAGATTTGTAATGTAGGCATTATATGCAGTTCCGAATAATCCATGTGCAGTTCCTGTTGTTTGATTTGCATCTCTAACTATAAGAAGAGATTGCAATGCATATCCATTTCCTGTAAACACAGCTTGGAATGGATTATTGATATCTCCTATTGGAAGAAAACCTGAACCAGTTCTGTATATATCGGCAGTTGTGCTGTTTGTGTATGAATTATTTGATGAAAAATCAAGGTTTCTTTTTAATTCATATCCATAACATCCAGTACCAGTTACTCCGTTAATTCGTGTGATGGTAGTAGTTGGACACCCAGTTGTCACTCCAATAGCTGAAGCACTTGTTTTGTAACTAGATCCCTGTGTGTTAAAACGAATATTATGAAGTTGTTCGATGGTATTAATATCAATTAACCCATCTCCATCTGCATCAATGTCAGTTGGTGGTGTAGGGATTGGTGTTGGAGTAGGTGTCGGAGTTGGTGTTGGTGTAGGGGTCGGAGTTGGTGTGATTGCATTTGAATTAACAGCAACACTCGCTACAGTACTTGTTGCCGATCCTGATTCGTTATTCAAGCTATTTATTACCTTTACTCTATAGTACATAGTCCCCACAGTTGACAAAGGCGCATTGTATGTAGCACTTGTTGCACCTAAAATATTTGTAAACACCCCTGTGGCGCTCGTTCCAGATTGCCATTGATATGAAAGTGTTCCATTATTTTGGCTTGTTGCGCCAACAGTTAATGCATGTGTTTGAGAAGATGATTGATTTTGTGTTGTTGATTGTGGATGAGAGTTAATAATAGGAGAATATACATTGACTAAAATATTTATCCGCAAAAAATTTCCTTCAATTTCTGATAGAACATTGTATACTGGATGAATATCAAAAAGAGAATACACAGGAATGATAAATACTGCACAATCTGTTACACAAGAAGAAGAAACATTGGTAAATGTATAATTAGTATCAGTAGCAGATACAAAATTATTAATAATATCTGTACGATTACCTGAAGAATCAACACCTGAAAATAGTAGTCTATGCCTAGACACTGGATAAATACTATTTTGTGGTGGGATGGTCCATTCTACATGAACATTTGTATTTGTTGAATCAAATTCTGCTGTTCCGATATATTTTCCTGAAACCAATTCTACAGTAACAACAGAAGTGGTAGGGGAAGTAAGATGCGAAGGATCATAGCGTTGTACTGTGAAAATAGGTAGAATTGGTGAAGCGTTCCATCTGATATTTCTTTGCGCTTCTTGTATGTGACCAAATCTTACTTTGTGTGTAAGATGATATGTGTTGTAGTGTGGTATATTTCCTTGAAATAAATCTGTTGGACTCGTTAAGGTGTGCGTAATGTTTCTTGTCGCTATATCTGTTGAATTATCAAAAGTATGAGTATCGTTTGGTGGATTAAAACTACCGTAAGACCCATTATGATGTATTGACACAAAAGTTTCCATCATGCGTGCGTTTGGCAAACTTGAAAGTATTTGTGGATTAATTTTTTTTGTTAATCTAAGGTGAAGTTCATTATTTGGTCCAAGCACTCTTTCTACATTTCCAACAGGCTCTATTATTGGAACTGTAGAAGTGGCAGTAGTGCTATTTTGTATAATTTGATCAAGCTCAGTGTATGTAGTGCGTAATGGAGACAAAGCTACTGCAGTGCCTAAATGTGAACCATTAGATGGAGAAATGGTGACCTCATAATGAAATCTATTGTCATATTTTAAAAATGGAACAGCATCAGGAATAGAGAAATTAAGATTTTGAGTACTAAATGTTTCTGATTTTAAAACATAGTTATTAGAATCATAAAAATCTACTTGAAGAATATATTCAGTAATTGGCGATCCACCATCACTTGCAGGAGCATTCCAGTTTATATCAATAGTGTCATACCCCTCAACAAAAGAAGCATTTTGTACTGCACTCGGTGCAACAGTAGTCGCATACGATGTATTAAAAAATGGAACAAAAGAACCTATTAAAATAATAGTAAATAATAAAGTGCGTAACGCATAAAATTTTTTTATTGTCATACGCTAACATAATACGCTCACCATATTTTTTGTCAAGTGTATTTAAACATATTTATTATGGTATTATACATTGAGTGTATAATACCATTAATTTTAATTTAAGCAAAAATGGTACCCACGCGAATGTCTTTTGAATTCTAACACTCAACATTGTCTGTTCCCATTTGGAAGTAATAAAGCATATACATACAACAAGCAATGACTGCTGTTTCAGTACGCAACACACCACATGGGATACTCACTATTCGTGCGCCTTTCTTTTTTGCATACGCTGTCTCATCATCACTCCACCCGCCCTCTGGCCCTATGGCTATAACGATATCCCCCAGAAAGAAATTCAATTCTTTTGTATACAAAGAACCCACCTGTTCTATTTCTTTGGATGGAGTAAAAAGAATCATCGCATCCCCATAGGTATCACACAATGTGTGGAATGATTGCACCTCAAGACACACTGCCATATCTCCCCACCCACTTTGCTCTACTGCTTCGGTGATAATTTTTTCATTGCGATGTGAATCTAACACATACCTTTGGCTTCTCTCTGACATAACTGGCATAATTTTATTCACACCAATTTCTACCGCCTGAGAAAGTATTTGTTCAAAAACATTTTTTTTAGGTATACCACATGCAAGTGTAAACTGTATATTTCTTTTTTTTGAAGACGCTTGTTCTACACACAGTACCTGTACCGATTTTTTTGTGATAGTTATTATTGTGCATGTATACTCATACCCAATACCAAATACTATTACCCTGTCTTCTTTTTTATATCGAAGTACTGAGTTCCACTGGTGCACTATGTGTTCATCATGAATAGAAAAAGTATCTCCTGTGGCGCATCTCAGTGGATAATAAAAACGATGTAAACGAGTACGCGACATACCTAAGAATAACACGATCATGTGAAGAAACTACAACCACAACATTACAACCATTCACTAAAAAGAAACATAGCTGCAATTTCTTTTTTTTGGTAGTCAGTAATGGCGATAGTACCAAACATAGTATCAAAATATGGGTGATGCAAACATCCATTGTTCATCCAAATACATTCCTTTCCCTCATGGTCACGACAAGAAACATAATTCACCCCTCTTTCATGTTTTAATTTTTTTTCAAAATGTTGAATAATTAAACCTTTTCTTTGGAGGTTGAATATTTCCACTTGATTACCACCCCCATCTTTAATAAAATTACCACCTTCATCCTTCATGAGAATATACGGCAATGCATAATGGTTTTTTCTACATTTTTGTTCTTTCAAAAAAGAAAGAAGTCCATACATTGTTTTTATATCAATCACCAAATTTTTGTCATTTATTTTTTTAGTAAAAGAATTCAAGTCCGCTTGGGTTTCAATTTTTTCCGTATTGTCAATATCAATGTATGGTTTTAATTTTTCAGTAAGTAATGTAATATTTTCTTTTTTAGTTTTAAAAATGCTATATATTAATTTTTCGTTTGTATCTCTATATCGTGATATTTGCTTAAGTACGCTTATTTTTGCAATTTTCAATTCAGCATCTTTATAAAATAATTCTTTACATTTTTCTTTTTTTGTCAAAATATTATCATATATTCTTTTCAATGCTGCAGTATAAAAAGGTGATATTTTTTTATCACCATATAATTTGCTAATTATATTTTTTTTAATATCTTCAATAGGAGAAGTGAACAGAGGAAGATCGCGATGAGCATGTGCTACTTGCATTTTTTCTGAAATATATTTTTCATATGTGTTAAAAAATGGATACAATGGAACCCCACCACCAAGATTTTTTATAAAACTAAAAAAAATATTTGATTTTATTTCATCTGCATAGTACGTTACATCTTTATTTTTTTCTCTTATTACAATATTTGTATCAAAAATACCATTTTCAAAAATTCTATAAAGTACTTTTACTCTGTTTTTAGGCATCTTTTCAATATAATGAAGTATAATTTTTTCCCCATCTTCAGTATATGCCCTTTTCAATTTTTCTAAAATAAAATTTTTTATATTCAAAAAATTTTCACCTTTAGTTGCATAAGGTCGTTTCTCCATACTACAGTATAAACCAATACTAATACAATAATAACATTATTATTATTATTATTTAAGAACCTTTTTTAAGTATTGTCCTGTATAGCTTTTTGCAATTTGAGCAACTGTTTCAGGTGTTCCTTTGGCAATGCATTCTCCTCCACGAATACCACCTTCAGGCCCCATATCTATAATATAATCACAGCATTTTATAACATCCATACTGTGTTCAATAAGCACTACCGTGTTTCCTCTCTCCACTAGTGTATGCAAAATAGCAATAAGACGAGCCACATCGTCATAGTGAAGCCCTACTGTTGGCTCATCAAGAAGATATATTGTTTTTTGTGTGTGTGGACGATACAGTTCGGATGCAATTTTAATTCTTTGCGCTTCTCCTCCAGAAAGAGTAGTGGCAGATTGTCCTAAAGTAATATACCCCAACCCAACCGCAGAAAGTGATCGTAATCGTTCTTCAATTGCAGGAATATCTTTAAAAAAAATGTGCGATTCTTCAATTGACATTGACAATACATCATGTATACTCTTTTTTTTATATTCCACTTCTAGTATTTCTTTCATAAATCTTTTTCCTTGACACTGATCACATAGTACATATACGGTTGGTAAAAAGTGCATTTCAACTGCAATTTCTCCATTCCCTTCACATTTTTCACATCGTCCGCCTGCTCGGTTAAAAGTAAATTTATCCGCTCCCCATCCTTTGTATCTTGATTGCTCGGTGGAAGCAAATAAATCACGAATATAACCCCATGCTCCAATATATGTTGCAGGTGTTGATCGGGGAGTTCTTCCGATAGGCGCTTGATCAACAAGTATTACTCTACTTATATGTTCGTGCCCAGTAAATGTTTTTGCATTAATGGCCGATGCACGAGCCATTTTTTTTTCTAATTTTCTTTCAAGATTTTTATATAAAATTTCATGCATTAAAGAAGATTTCCCCGACCCCGATACTCCTGTGATCACCGTCATCACTCCTAACGGAATATCAATATCAATATCTTTCACATTGTGCGCATTTCCCCCTACAATTTTTAACGCGTTCGTCGAGTGTATGCGTCTTTTTTTTGGAACAGCAATTTTTTTCTCTTGTCGTAAATATGAAAGAGTGCTTGATTTACTTTTGTTGGTGGGCGCTGTCACAAGCTCTTCTAAATATCCCTGCACTACCACTTCGCCTCCATGCACTCCAGCACCAGGCCCAATATCTACCAAATAATCACACGCAAACATTGTGTCTTCGTCATGCTCAACAACAATAATAGTATTCCCTAAATCGCGCAAGTGAGTAAGAGTTTTAATCAAACGATCATTGTCTTTTTGATGAAGTCCAATGGTTGGTTCATCAAGTACATACAACGCCCCCACTAATCCACTCCCCAATTGTGAAGCAAGCCGTATACGCTGTGCTTCTCCACCGGAAAGAGTATTCGCTCGTCTGTCTACAGTTAAATACTCTAACCCAACATTAATTAAAAATTGTAACCGAGCGCGTATTTCAATCAACAATGGCTCAGCAACTTCTTTTTCTTGTGATGATAGATCAATATGCTCCACAAAATGTAAACACTCATCAATAGTAAGACCAATAAGTTCAACAATATTTTTTTTCTCTTTTTTTGTTGGTATAAAAACAGAAAGAGCTTCTTTTCGTAAACGAGCCCCAACACATACTTCACAGACTGCATCAAACATATCATCAACTGTCCCCAATCCGTTGCACGCTTGACACGCTCCATAAGGAGAATTGAATGAAAATAATCGTGGCTCAATTTCTGGAAAAGAAAAACCACACGTTGCACACAAAAAACGAGATGAGAGCATTTGTTCTGTTGCATCGGGATACGAAACTGTTATTAATCCATTTGCTTCGTGTAAAGATCTATCTACTGCGTCTGAAAGTCGTTCTCTGAATACCTTTGGAGTTTTTACATATTCAGATACAAAAATTGTATCAACAAGAAGTTCAATGGTATGTTTTTGATTTTTATCTATAGTAATTCTTTCTCGTAGCGGATACATCGTTCCATCAATACGCACTTTATCGTACCCTTTGTGTAAAAAATCATACAACATTTGATAGTACTCTCCCTTTCTCCCCACGACCACAGGTGCAAATATTCGTACAAAAGAAGAATCAACAGCGACTCCTTTAATAACTTTTTTTGTCGTTTTTGGAATTCTTTCTTTTAAGTTAATTTCTACTCGTCTTAAAATTTCGTCTTTAGGTACTTTTTCTATAGGTGTATGACACTCGAGACAATATGGGACACCCACACGCGCATACAATACACGCAAATAGTCATACACTTCTGTAATAGTTGCAACTGTAGATCGTGGGTTTCTACCTGCAGATTTTTGATCAATGGAAATTGCAGGTGAGAGTCCTGTGATTTCATCAATTTCTGGTTTTTGCATTTGTCGTAAAAATTGTCTTGCGTATGCTGAAAGTGATTCAATATATCGTCTTTGTCCTTCAGCGAAAATAGTATCGAATGCAAGAGATGATTTTCCAGACCCAGACAACCCAGATATAACTGTCATCGCGTTGCGTGGAATATCAACATTGATATTTTTTAAATTGTGCGTCTTTGCTCCTCGTACACGTATCCACTCAGTATGTTCAATAGATTTGTTCGTTTTAGCCATAACAATGCATTGTACCGTGATATACTTTTGCTATGCAAATAGCTTTTGTTATTCACATTGTTGCACTCATTATTGTGATTATAACAATCATTAGAGCTGATATATATATGGCTGCGTGGGTAACTAAACGAACTATAGTGTTATCCCACCTCACTATAAAGAAAATACACGAAATTACATCGTGGCTTTTGATCATTATGATTCTAAGTGGGGCAACAATGGTATGGAATATTTCTCCTTTGTATTTTTTTCTTAACCCTTTATTTTTATTAAAAATGTTTTTTGTGTTATGTCTTATTATTAATTCATTTGTAATTGGGCGTCTTATGCGTATAGTCACAGAAAAGACATTCGCCCGCACCACCAAACAAGAAAGGATGTCACTTTTTATTTCTGGGGGTGTATCAGTACTATCATGGGTGAGCACAATATTCTTAGCTTTTTTTATTAGTTAATGTATTATACATATATGAATAAAAAAATAATATATATTATTATTCTCGCAATACTTGTCATTACTGTAGGAGGTGTATATTATCGTTCATGGGAAGCACAACATACATATCAAAAAAACAATACAGAAACATCTCTCGCTCTTGATTATAATTTTTATACCGGCACAATTGCAAAAACTGGAATAACGACATACCAATATGGAACACACACACTCACTGGAATAGCAATAGATAAAGCACAACATACAATAAAAAATATCTATGCGCTTAAAGGAAATACTGAAGAATTAAATGCATACATTGGGAAAGATGTTATACTCACAGCAAAAAAAATCCCTGGATATCCTATTGAAGGAGGCCCCGACTACCTTGATGTACGCGCAATAGAAATTAATCAAGTGGAAAAATAAAACTAATACCAATTATTGTTCGTCAGTGAGATACGGCCCGTGATGTGCTGCAGTCTCTGCAAGAAAATCTGCCCGCTCATTACCAATATCTCCTGTGTGTCCTCGCACCCACTCCCAATGGACAAGATTAGTAGTAAGCGCATCAAGTTGTAACCACAAATCTTTATTAAGCACTGGTTTTTTATTTGCAGTACGCCAGTTATTTTTTTTCCAATTGATGATCCATTTTTCAATTCCATTTTTTACATATTGACTATCAGTGATAAGAGTTACTTCACTTTTAAATCCATACTTTTCTAATGCGACAATACATGCGCGTAATTCCATTCTGTTGTTGGTTGTATATGTGTATCCCATACCAATGCTTTCAATTTCTCTGTCTTGTAAATACACCACAACTCCAATACCTCCCCGCCCTGGGTTTCCTAAACACGCCCCATCTGTATATATGCGATATTCGTCCATAGATACAGTATAGCAATACAGTATCAACGAAATCGTTTTTTCATTTTCTTTTTCTTTGGAGTTCCTTCAAGTGCATATAATTCATCTCGAATAAGAGCCGCAGTTTCAAAATCCATACGCGCTACCGCTTCTTCCATTTCTTCTCGCTTTTCCTTAAGGAGAGCTTTTGGATCTTGTGCAAATCGTTCAGCGTCTGTTTTGAGGAGTGTGTGTAAAGTAGAAGTGTGTTTTTTTTGCAGTTGATCGGTAATATCTTCTATATTTTTAATGATGGTGGTGGGAGTAATATTGTGTTTTTCGTTGTATTCAATTTGCAACGCTCTTCTTCGAGAAGTTTCATGTATTGCTTTACGCAATGATTCAGTTTCTATGTCTGCATATATAATCACTCGTCCATCAACATTACGCGCTGCGCGTCCAATTGTCTGTATGAGTGATCGTTCATTGCGTAAAAATCCTTCTTTATCCCCATCAAGAATAGCAACAAGTGTTACTTCAGGCAAATCAAGTCCCTCTCGTAATAAATTAACCCCCACTAATACATCAAATGTTCCTCTACGAAAATTCGTCAATATTTCTATTCGTTCTATTGTTTTTATATCACTGTGCAAATATGTTGTTTCAAGCCCCGCTTCTTTTATATATGCAGATAAATCCTCTGCTGATTTTTTTGTGAGCGTAGTGACTAGCACTCGTCCTTTTTTTGTAATTTCTTTTTTTGCTTCTGTAATAAAATGTTTTACTTGCCCTTCGTATTTTTTTGTTTTATCCGCAGTCACTGGGTATACATCTACCACAGGGTCAACTAATCCAGTTGGTCTAATAATTTGTTCAACAATATTATTTTTCCCACTTTTCTCTAGCTCGTATGTTCCGGGTGTTGCTGATACATACACCAACATCCCCACACGCGCATTAAATTCATCAAAAGTGAGGGGGCGATTGTCGATCGCAGAAGGCAAACGAAATCCGTACTCCACAAGAGTTTCTTTTCTAGATCTATCCCCTGCGTACATGCCTCCAAGTTGTGGAATAGTGATGTGTGATTCATCAATCACAGTTAAAAAATCAGGTTCACCTTTTTTATTTTTTGGAAAATAAGAAAGAAGTGTATGTGGCGGCTCACCTGCTTTTCTATGTTCAAAATGTCTTGAATAGTTTTCTATGCCATTGCAATAACCAATTTCTTGAATTAAAGCAATATCTTGTTTTGTTCTTCTTTTTAATCGCTCTCGTTCAATAGCTTTACTTTCGCCGTAGGCTTCTAGCATTTTAATTCTTTCTTTAAGTTCTTGTTTTATATCTTGCACTGCTCGTTCTCGCTCTTCCTTACTGGTGACAAAGTGTTTTGCGGGAAACAATAGATACGATGTTAGATTTTCTTTAATAATTTCTCTGGTCGTTGCATGAATTTGAGTAATTTGCTGTAATATTCCCCCAGAAAAACTTAACCGATAAATCATTTCCTCGTTGGTCGGCATTATTTCAAGATATGATCCAATAACACGAAATGTGCCTGAGAGTAGATCCATATTTGTTCTTTCAAAAAAAGCTCCGATTAAAGATCGCATTACTGCTTCTTTTTGCAATTTCATACCAACTTTCAGTGAAATATTTCCTTTGGCGTATTCAATTGGATTTCCTAACCCATATATTGCAGAAACAGACGCAACAACGATAACATCTTTTCTTGAAAGAAGAGACTGTGTTGTTGCGTGACGCAATCGTTCTATTTCTTGATTGATCATTGCTTCTTTTTCAATGTAAGTATCACTTGAAGCAACATACGCCTCTGGTTGATAGTAATCATAGTATGAAACAAAATAATGCACAGCATTGTTTGGAAATAGTTCTCGATACTCTTGTGCTAATTGTGCGGCGAGTGTTTTATTATGCGCAAGTATGAGAGTTGGTTTTTGAATTTGCTCAATGACGTGAGCAATTGTGTATGTTTTTCCAGAACCAGTAACTCCAAGAAGAGTTTGATATGTGTGCCCTGTTTTAATTCCTTGTACTAATTTTTTAATAGCAGTAGGCTGGCTCCCTGAAGGAGTTTTAGTGCTCTGGATCTTAAATTGAGACATGCATACAGTATGACATATATGCACACAAGTGCAATAGATAAAAAAATAACTACTTACTTATTTTTAATAAATAAATCTGAAATATAAGAGGTGTGTTCCCTGGAATATTAATTCTTGTGTTTCCTTCAGAGCCATATGCAAATGTAGGATCTATTTGTACAATACGAACTCCACCTTCACGCATGCCGATAAGTGCAATAGAAAGTCCTGGAATTATATTTTTATCCCCTACTGGTATGATAACTGGCTCTTTTTGATCTTTTGAATTGAAAAATACAACTTCTTCGTGAGTTGTAGTATGTATATATTTCCCTTCGTAAAGAATGTGAGCAGCGTCACCAACTTTCACTTCTTTTCCTTCGCCAATAACATCATCAACATATATCACTCCACCGTTGTATAATGATACCGGTGTTTCTCTTGTTGCATTTTTAAAACTAGAAATATAGCCAGCGTGTAAATGTTTTACAAAAGATAACAATGGTAATTGATTAAAAATTCCACCAAACAAAAAAGATGAAAAAAATATAACCCCAACCACTATACCGATAATTTCATTTCTTGTGTATGTCATATAGTGTTAGTATACATAAAAATTAATATATTAGGAAGTGTATATATCTGGAAAATGTTCGTCTTCTAGGTCTAATTCGGCATCTTTCTTTGTTTTGTGTATGCGCCCATCAATATGATTAGGGGGTGCGTATGAAGTATATATTTTAAGAGGAATAGTGCCATTGTTAGTAAAATTATGATGTACACCTGGAGGCACAACAATAGTCGATCCTTCTTCAAGTTGTATTTCTTTTCCATCAAGAATTGCCACACATCGCCCCTGTACAATCATTAAAATTTGCTCAACACAAGGATGCGTTTCTGCTCCTACATCTTCATTCTCAGCAATATGCATAACTGTAATCTGACTTTTTTTACCTGTGTGAAGTACCTTACGAAAATATGTATTGTTCAATGCTTCGTCTTTAAAATTATCTGTGTGTATCATATCTGTATTATATCAAAGAAGTTTGTTGAGAAGTAATGAGCCATTGCGTACCACTCCACTGGTATACAAAAGTAAATTTTACTTTTGATGTACCTTGAGTAGTAGTAAGAGTGAATACACCACTATGCACTGCGGTATTGCACCCAATAGATACAAAACTTTTTGCTACATCTGCATCAGGAGAAGTATTGATATATTCTTGTAGATATGATTTTTTCTCTACAAGAGTTTCAAGTGGAGCAACCGATCGTGTAGGAAGTATAACTGAACGAGAAGCATACAAATCAAGCACACGAAACACATCTTTTTTCCCTATAGTGTAATTCCATTGCACAAATAAATTACCTATTTCTTGTTCACTTGATATTCTGCACCCTTGTGTATTTACAACAGATCCAAGTGAATTAGATGGTGCAGGGGTAGGAGTAGGAGCGGGGGCTGGTTCAGGAACTTGTGGGATTGTATTTATTTTTTGATCATTTGAAGTTGTTGAATTTTGAGATGTCTCTTTAAAAGATTGAGCATCTTTTGAAGAAGGTGCGTCCGATATATCACTTGTAAATACATTGGCAAGTTTTCCTGTAAGATTAGTGCTCCATTTCTCAAGAGTTTTTTTTACACTTTCAATTTCAGGGTTTGAGGTATTTTGAGATGGAGTTGGCATTGAGGTTTCTTCAGTAGAAGACACTGATGCTACTGATGTCGTTGTGGGGAAATCTTTATTGTACTTACCGAAAGTTATTTCTGTTAATGGCTTTGTGGAGCTACTCTGCACTGATTCTTTATTAACTGTTTTTATACTTTGCTGATAATACACCACCCCCACAAAACACAATATAAATAATAAAATTAACCACTTTGCCGACATACGAGCATTATACCACTACTCACTTATATTGAAAAATAAAAAAGGAGAAGATATGCATGCACTTTCACTTTAATTTTTTTGTATTTTCTCAATTTAGCGAAGTCAATGTATATGCAAAGCACCATTAATATATGATGGAGTCACTCTCATCTTTTGGCAAAAGAAGTGGAAATAAAACAACATCACGAACATTACTCTGACCTGTAAGAAGAGCTACCATTCTCTCAATGCCAATACCGCACCCACTTAATGGTGGCATTCCATATTCCATTGCGATAATATAATCATCATCAAAACTCATTGCTTCTGAGTCCCCTTTTTGTTTTGCTTTTTCTTGATCAAGAAATGCTTGATATTGTGCGTGTGGGTCTACAAGCTCAGAGTATCCTTTCACAACTTCCCATCCAGCAACTACTAGTTGATACGACTCTGCTACCGAATTGTCGTCATCTTTTTTACGAGCGAGTGGCAAAAGATCTGCTGGGTAATCAATAACAAAAGTAGGCTTAATTATTTTTGGACGAGCTGTTTTTTTATAGATATCATCAAGTAAATTTGCACGAGAGCGAGTATTCACTTGTGATTCTTCTATACCAATCAAACGAGCTTTTTTTTGCAATTCCTCAAGTGTGCTGTGTATGTTTATACCCTCTTGTAAGAGCAACTCATTAAATGTAGTTCGTGGTATTTCTTTTGCAAAATCAACATTGTGTGCTTCTCCTGTTTTGTCATACATAATTGCGGTGAGTCCTCCAAGAGATTTTTGTATTGCGTGACGAAGCAATTGTTCTGTCATGTGCATTCCAGATATATAGTTATCATACGCACAATACCATTCAAGCATTTGAAACTCCTGCAGGTGTGAAGGGTCTATTCCTTCGTTACGAAAATCAATCGCAAATTCAAACACACGATCAAATCCGCCAACCACTGCTCGTTTCAAATCAAGCTCATTTGAAATACGCAAATAAAAATCGTGCTTAAACGCATTGTGGTGAGTGCTAAACTTTTCTGCCATTGTTCCCCCGGCAATTGGCTGAAGTGTTCTTGTTGTTACTTCTGTAAACTTGTTTGACAAAAGCCACTCACGCATTCCCTGAACAAAAGCCGAACGAATTTCAAACCTTTTTTTTGCTTTTTCGTCTGTAATCGTTTCTAAATATCTTCTTCTATATGTAAGCTCAGTGTCTTCAATCCCAAAATGTTTACTAGGTATTGGGCGGAGAGTTTTTGAAAGAAGTGTTGGTGTGGTACTGTGAAGAGCTAGTTTATTTTGTTTTGTGAGAAACGGCTCTCCTGTTACACCGATAAAATCTCCTACATCAATATATGACCGCACAAAAGCCATTCCTTTTTCTTTAATAGTATTCTCTGTGAGAGCAACTTGTACATTTCCTGTCATATCTTGTACATCAATAAATATAATCCCCCCATGGTCGCGGAGTGTCATCACGCGTCCCGCAAAATGTATCGGCTGTTTTGGGTTTGCAAGTACATCTTCTGCACTTCTAAAAAGTGAGTTGTCCATACTCGCAATGTCATCTGCATAGTGTGTTTTTTTGAATAATCCAACATACGGAATAATTCCTTCAGCTTTCAGTGCTTGTATTTTTTGCAATCGCATTGATCGTTCATCATTTCCACTTTCTTGCATAGTATCAGTATACGCTACTTACTATCTCGTTCCCAATTAGATAGAATATATGTTTTATACTCATCATATGTATTTGATATAATTGCGTTGCGTATACCTGCAACCAAATTAATAATAAAATACAAATTGTTCATTGTGGCTATGGTGTAGCCCAATATCTCTTTTGCTTTAAAAAGATGGTGCAGATAGCTTTTTGTATATATTGAGCTAGGATTATTTTGGTCTGTGTCTATCAAAGATACATCGTCTCTGTATGTGGCATTTGTTATGTTTATGCTTCCATTTTTTGTATAGATTGATCCATTTCTTGCAACACGAGTTGCCGCAACACAATCAAATGTATCCATTCCGTTTTCAATACCAATAAAAAAATCCTCAACCCCACCAATGCCCAAAAAATGTCTTGGTTTATTTTCTGGGAGATGTTTTACACTTTCAGTGAGAGTTATGTGCATGTCTTCTTTTGTGAAAGAGCCACCAATTGCAAAACCATCAAAATCAAGTTTGCTCAAAAATAAGGCGCTCTCTTTTCGTAAGTGTGGATACACACCACCCTGTACTACTCCATATAATGCTTGTTTGCAATCAGTGGCAGCAGATAGCCCCAATCTTTTGTGTTCATGTACACAACGCTCTGCCCAAGAGTGTGTTCTGTGTAATGCTTCTTTTTGATATTTCTCTGGAGCAAGAGGTGAAGTACATTCATCAAATGCAACAATAATATCTGCACCTATATCGTGTTGTATTTGAATACTACTCTCTGGTGTAAACCGATGTGTTGATCCATCTATCACAGATTGAAACGTTACCCCATCATCGTCAATTTTTGCTTTACGAGTAGTATGCACACTTGCTTCATCTGTCATACGCGATTCGTGTTCGCTTATTTCTTTATTGGTTGCAATTTTACTCACTCCATGCCCCATTGCCTGCCCAAGTGAGAAAACTTGAAACCCACCAGAGTCTGTCATAGTAGGCCCATCCCATTTCATCATACTACCAACCCCTCCGTGTTTACAGACAATGTTCTCTCCGGGTTGTAAATACAAATGATAAGTGTTTGCAAGAACAGCTTGTGCAGAAATTGATATAAGTTGATCTACTGTTAGAGCTTTGACCGTTCCTTTTGTCCCTACTGGAATAAATGCAGGTGTGTTGATAGCACCATGAGGAGTGTGTATTGTCCCAGCCCTCATTAGCGGATATGTATTACTTCTTGTATGTATTGTAAAAAAAGGATTTTCATTTCCCTGAATAGAGCTTTTCATATCCTGTTATAACACATATATTAAAAATGGGACATAAAAAATCCTCAATTCTTTTCGAATTGAGGATCAATAAATTTAGTCCCCGATCACATTTTTTTTTGTACTTTTTCTGTATATATAGATTTAAACGGTCGGGGGGGGAAATATCAATGGAGCGCTCCATTGATATTTCTAAATCTAATATATCCATTCAACTTATGTGTGTCAAGTTGAATATGACACAAAAAAAGGCCAAGAACTATTAATTCTTGGCCTCTACCAAGGGCAGGAGGGTAGCCCTTGGTAGATATTTGATAATACTAATTCTTGTGCATTTTGTCAAACGCACAAAAAAAACGACCAGAGACTTCATGTCTCTAGTCGTTGTATTATTTGGTAGATTTAAAAATCTACCGAATAGTCAATTGTAAGATCAGCGCTCCCTGCGCTGACTTTAATCGCTTCAGGTCCATCCTGGACCTCAAGCGAAATTTCGGTTGAACTCACCTTAGCGGTGAGCCCAACTCCTAACCCGATGGAGAGTGCCGCTACCGGCACTAGCCAATCCCTGTTTTGAACCCAAAAAGATTTTTTTTTCTTTTTGGGTTTTTGTAGAGGCGCAGATGCCTCTACAGGGCATGTTATTTTTAACCGGGTTGAATTGTACAATGTCTCAATGAGAGAGTTGTCCCAAGCCGAGACCTCGCCCCTTGTCTCAACGCAACCAGCAAGGCCGGCTGCATTGAGTGGGGTTCCCCCAATCAAGGCTGAGTAATACTCAGCGGCGTTGGTGGAGCCTGTGCCATATTTTCTAAATTTTTCGATTAACACATTGTCACTCAGCGAAATCGCTGGGTAACACCGCGCAAACCCATTTATATGGCATGGTGCAACCATGCCATTTGTAAATGTTATCTTTTGCAAACCGGGCACCCGGGTTGCATCTGAGATATCCTCTTTCAAGGATACTGAAAAATTATTAGCCCATGTTGGGCTTAAAAATAAAATAAATAATACACTAAGAAATTTCATATCAACGCTATACAGCCCTTGGTGGCCAAATAAAAAATCAATAAAAAGGCATTATTGCCTTTTTATTTTTTTATTTCTTTTGTATAGCTCTAGTTATATTAAACCACACAATATTTAAAATGTCAAATCCTGTATATGCTCAGTTAAAACCCCGGCCCCCGCCACACCGTGCACCGTGTGTCTCTTTCTTCAAGTATATAAATAAATACATTTGGTAACGTCCACACACCATTGGAAACAGAATACCGTGAATATCTACTTCGTATTCCATTGTTAGCAGGAGTACCATCATATACACATCTTGAAAATACATACCCTCCTGTACTTTGAATTCTATACATTGAACTTGCCAAACTAGTATTTAGCGAATTAAAAACATCAGCTGCGGGAAAATAATAATCATAAGATCCAGTTCTACCAGTTCTCCGTTCTTTTATAAAAGAATATAGCGGTATAATTGTACCTGCACTATTGTATATAATAATAGCGTTGCTATTAATAAGTTCATTAGCTGTAGGGTTACCCCAATCGCCACTCCACCCCGTACCATCAAAATTATACTGATAAGCTCTGATAAGAATATCTTTTTTTTCAATAAAGGAATTTTCTAATGGGTCAACGCTATTTGCCAAAATTAGATTATTATTTCCATTATAATCCAATTCTTGGGTACCTGTATAAAAATCTGATGAAGGTGTGGCAGATACATCAATAGTGTTTGCTGTTTGTTCATACCCTACACATGCATAAGTAGAGACCCACCCATTTTTATTTTGTATGTTAGTTAATTCTGATTCTGAAACTCCTGCATCACGCAGTTCGGTGAAATTAGTGAAGTACAAGTTTTTAGTTGAATCAGTTACATACACAAAGTGCCACTTACCACTAGATAGACCTCCGACTAACCCAATTGCAGATGGACACCCAAGAGAAGAAAAGCTGTTTGCTGATGTATATTTTTTATCTCCTGCTGGTGCAAACTTCATATTGATGAATTCGTTTGCATTTGCAACTTCTATTAATCCATCTTCGTCAACATCAACCCATCCTGTTTTATCCACTGCATTGAGTTTAACGATTGGGGCTGCGGAAGTTTGAGTAAATGTATTGTTTACCATTTTTCCATACACTGCACAGTTGCCTGCTATATCAGTAATGGGGCATGCATTGCTTGACGCAACTATTGAGGGGCTAAATACAACTGTTGGAGTGGCTGCACAAGTAACGGTGTTGGGGAATGTTATTGAAGTGATTGCTCCACTTGCGTTTTTAGTGATTGTACCTAATGTATTTTCTGGTGTACACAACCCCACAAGAGAAACTGTTCCGTTAAATTGAGATCCTCCATTTTCAACAGCAATAGATACATTTCCTGTTGCAGTAATGGTGGCTTTTGCTACTGGAATAGATGTTGATGGAAATGATACAGTTGGAAGTTGTGTGTGTGAAGACGCAAAAACTTCATCACTTACTGCACTTTTAATTGTGTGTGCAATGCGAGTAAATAATGGTGTTGTGTTCACCACAGAAAGAGTTTCTGGAGTACCCGCTTGTGTGTAGGTAGTAGAAACACTAGATACATTTCCACTTGAAGATTGAATATACTGGAGTGGATTGGCAGCAACAAGCGTGGGGCTTGTGGTGTCTACTATGAATGTGAGTGGGTTGCTAATGTATTCTGCTCCTTCTGTGTTTGTGTAGCGAGCATACACTGTGTGGGTTCCATCTGTTGTGATGGAAGGTATGGTAGGTGCCCATGTAGTTGGGAAAATAGTTGTGCTGCCTGTTCCCCACGATAGTGTGTACGCAGGATTTTGATTTCTCACTTGTACTGTGCTATTGTTTGTAATGCCATCAGTTGATGATTCTCCAGTGTCTTCAACAAGAGCCACTACTGGTTTTAATGATACTATTGTTGATGGTTGAAACGATCCACCTGGAAGATAGTTTGTAAGATAATCACCAATGCCTCGAATGAATGAACGAGAAGAAAGATTTGCTGAATGTGTTGCTGTACTGATAGCAGGAGTAGCACTTGCAATAGTGTCGTTACAACCAGCAGTGGTAGGAACAGCATCTTTATTGGTGAGCACCCCTGTAGTATCAGCACACCAGACAATATTTGAATTGTGTGTCGCAACAGTGTGCACCCGTAATGTTTCCCCATTATTTGAAACAGAACATACATATCCTTGTGTGAGTATATCTGTGTTTAATTTTTCTGTGAGTGTGCCTGCGCTACATAAACCAGTGTAGGTACTATAGGTGGTATAGTAATTTTCAGCTGAAGCAATAATTTGTGAAAGCTCTACTTTGCTTTTTTTCTCTTCTGCTTTGTCTTGAGATACTTGTAGCCCTGAAATGACTGCGCCACTTAACGCGCCAACAATACTTATGGCGATGAGCACTTCTATAAAAGTAAACCCTTTTATGTTTGTAGAAGGAAAATGCATAGTGTGTATATAGTGCTACTATGCCTTATGAATTGTGAGTGCTATTGAGATATACACATGAATGATGAATAGGGGGTACTGTGTATAGCGTTTAATTATTTTAATGACTTTATTTGAAAAAGTTAGTATACTTGAATAATAGCAATGATGTGGCTCAGGTCGTTGTGAGGGTATCCCGAACTGAAATACAGAGAGCACAAGTGCTCTAACCACCGTTGTGGTTGTGGTATAGAATTCAATTACTAGTACCGCGTAAAAAAACAAATTGAAAATGCGAATGTAGCTCAGGTCGTTGTGAGGGTATCCCGAACTGAAATACAGAGAGCACAAGTGCTCTAACCACCGTTGTGGTTGTGGTATAGAATTCAATTACTAGTACCGCGTAAAAAAACAAATTGATCAGATAGATAATAATGCGAATGTAGCTCAGGTGGTTAGAGCACTCCACTGATAATGGAGAGGTCGGAGGTTCGAGTCCTCCCATTCGCACCAGATATGAATAAAAAAAAGCAGTCCCCTCAACACACACCAGAACACAAAAGCAAAGAAGAAAAAACAGATATTGAACTTGTTACAGACACTCTTGCATTTCCAGATGCATTTTTACACATCTACGAACGATACCACACACACATTGCTCACATGGTACGCTATCGCACATCAGTAAGCAACGCAGAGCTTGAAAACATTGTGCAAGATATTTTTATAAAAGCGTACAAATATTTAGAAAGCTTTGACACCTCTCTTTCTTTTTCTGCGTGGTTATTTCGTATTGCACGAAATGAATGTATTAGCGCCCACAGAAAAAAAAGCGTCCGTCCAGAAGGGTACACACTGAAAAATAGTGATGAACTTATTTCTTTTTTAAGTGAAAAAGATGATACTGCACAGAACGCATTACACCAAGAACTCTCTACTACCATCAGTTCTATATTGTCACTCGTATCTGAAACGCACCCACTATATGCCGATGTCCTATATTTATATTACTTTGAACACAAAAACTATACAGATATATCTGACACCCTTGAAATAAGCACAAGTGCAGTTGGCACAACACTTACTCGAGCACGCAAACACATTCGCATGTTACTTGAACAAACACATAAGTACCCTTATACTACTTTATAAGTATGACAAAAAACCCCCCAAAAAAATTAGTTAATGCTCTCGCTTCTGTGAAGCGCATTCCTCGTGCATTGTTTATAGCACGCAATGTGTTCATATGGGGAGTCCTCGCGATCACAACACTATACGCAGGACTGTACCTGTCATTGTCTTTTACTATAGCAATAGATGGCGGATGGTACGATATTCGGTTAAGTGATGTTACCAGTATTGAATATTTCTTTCGTATATTTCCTGTATGGTGGATACTTATATACATAGCACTGTGTGTATGCATATACATTGCCTTTAGATACACCAACAAAGGATACCGCCCAACATTGTATACAATAATAGGAAGTACACTCATTATATGCGTCATACTGGCACTTGTTGGATATGTGTTCCCCACTGTTCGTGAAAAGATTCTTTTTCAAAAACATTGGGAGCGTCCAGAAGCACACATTGAACGAGCGCTTAATAATCCTGAACGAGGAACTCTTGTGGGAGAAATAGATACCATAGCTGAAGAGTATATTGTGTTACACGATAGACTAGGAAGACAATGGACGGTGCGTTTTGAAGCATTAGACATAATTGATACTATTAGTCTTGTGCAACATCTTCCTGTGCGAGTGTTTGGAGAAAAAATAAATGAAGGAGTGTTTCTTGCTTGTGATATCTCCCCTGCTCTTTCTCGTGCTTTTGAAGAAAAACCAATGCATCGTGCTGATACGAAAGCAAAAAGAAATGCTTTTATTGAGCGATCTGCAACACGCAATCCATACTGCAAGTAACTGTAAGATAATCACCTACACTGCGTATGTATAGGTGTGGGGAGTCAAACTCTCTATGATTATTACTTATAATTCCATACACATACAATACATTTATGACAACTACATATAAACATACATCTCTTATTGTAAGCACATGTGTGCTTATCGCAGGGTCTATGTTATTTACATCTACTCATGTGCACGCTCAGGTTGAAAAAAAGACTGACGGAACAGAAAAAAAATCTTTTATGGCCAGTGCAAAAAACTTTTTTGCTGGAAATAAAAAAGACGACACAATTGTTAGAAAAACGGTACAAAATACTGTTTCTGCTAGTACAGCAAAAAATATAGAGGCTGCATTTGCTAAAAATGATTATGCTCTTTATGTTTCTACAGCAACTGCTGCTGGTCTTAAGCCGATCAGTGAAACTGATTTTAAAGCCTTTGTTACTAAAAGAACAGATGGTGATAAAATACACGCTGCAGTTATGGCGAAAGACTACACTGCATATCTTGAGGCCACAAAAGGTACAAACAGAAACATACTTACTCAATCTGAATTTGATGCTCTAGCAATATCTAAAGCAACAAAAAAAGAAACTGGAGATAAGCTATTTGCAGCTATCAATGCAAATAACTACGCCGCGTATACTGAAGCAATAAAAGGTACAAATAAAAAAGTACTGACTCAAGAAGAGTTTGCTATATATGCTGCAAAAGTAAAAGAAAATCCAAAAATATACGAAAATAAAAAACCTCAACAAGTGATCAAATCTGTTGAGAGAGAAAAAAGAAAAGAAGCTCCTGTACGAACTCAATAACATATATAAGGACGCTTATATAGAATAGAGAGGTGCAGAACAAAAAAGTCTCCCCTACGGGAGACTTTTTTGTACCCCATTGAAAAACTGATATTATGCAGTATGACTTTGTACTCTAAACTAGGATTGCTATGTGCAGTGTTTCTTATTATTTTTTTTACACATATATACACCGCACACACTATAACACTGTTAGATGTATTAAAAAAAAATATTTCTCAACAGTCCCCTCACATTATTCTCTCCTCTCTCACCCCCAATCAAGGAGAAACTCTACTCGTGCGTTTTGATGACACTGTTCGTATAAATCATATCGCAAAAGTAACACTAACGTTTAATGAAAAAAGCACTCCTCTTCGTGTTATTACTATACACAAACGCCCTGCAATTCTTATTCCATTTGATTTAAACGAAACCCCCGGCACACGCATACTCCACGCAACATTTTGGAATAGGAAAGAAACACACGTTTCTTTCACACTAGCAGCAAGATACAAACCCGTGTATCACTTTAATATCCCTACAACCCTCGGTGGTAATACTGTACAAGCAAAAAATACTCTCATCACTACACTCGCAAAAGACAACCTACTATTAAGCACACTTCCGAGCAATCCATCTCCGTACTGGAAAGATGCATTTAGATACCCCACAGATGTTCCTATTATTACGGACACATTTGGGTATGGACGAAATATTGTTGGGCAAGTACTTTCACACAAAGGAGTGGATTTTCGTGCACGAATTGGAACCCCAATAGTGAGCATTCACCATGGCACAGTTATCTACACTGGTACATTTAGAAATTACGGCACTACCGTTGTGGTAGACCACGGAGGAGGTGTGCAAAGTTTATACTTACATTTATCCTCAATCAAAACTCCTGTACACACAAAAGTGAAAAAAGGGGATGTCATTGGCTTCTCTGGAAACACAGGATATTCTTTTGCCCCACATCTACATCTCAGTATCAAAGTGCGTGGACTTTCAATTGACCCAATACAATTTATACATTTGTGGAAATACTTAGATTAAAATAATTGAATCATCTATAGTTCGTTTTCTTTTTTTAACACATCACTAAGAGAGACCCATCCTTCTTCTCTCCCTGTTGGTGGCGCAAACAATGGCGTAGACTTTTTTAGATGTTCTGGATGAGATTGTAATTTTTTTAATACTTCCGTTAATATTTTATCTTGTACGGGAGATACCGGAGAGATATCCACTGATGGTGATACTTTTTTAACCCGTGATTTTACTATATTCTTTTGTATTGGTTTTTTTTGCGATACTGTTTCAATACCATTATCCAATACTTTGGTTTCTGCTTTGGCAACTTCCTTCTTTTTAACAGTTGTAGTTTTTTTAAGCAGTGTGGCACGAGGGATATCCGACAATGGAGGTGTTCTAGTTGTTTTTTTTATATTCACACCTGTTGTATCTTCTACTCGTCTACCAGTACCAACACGAGTAGCGCGCCTTGCTACTTTTGAACGAATCATAATAGTTTTGTTAGCATCTGATTCGACTGTACCCACAGTGGCTGAAACCCCAGTGTGTTGGGGCATGGGAGGAACCTGTCGCATTTGGGGAGGAGTATTAGATTCATACGAAGAAGAGGCTTGCATGTATGATCTTTGATTGTTGTGCACACCATAATTTCTTTCATTAGTGGGGTTATTAAAATTATTTTGTGCTACTGGTCTTTGAGGAGGGGGTACATTTTTTGCATATTGCGTAAGGCGAGCATTAATACGTTCCTCTACTTCTTCACGAGGTGTTGTGTACTGTTCTCGAGAGTACGATAGTACTTCATTTCGAATAGAGCGTACAGGCAGAGGTGGAGGCGGCAACGATCGAGCGGAAAACGGTCTCGATCCTGCCCCATCGATGCAGAGTGTTAAATACATAGAATATCGTGGCAATGTTATGATATCTTTTTCTTCAAACACTGGAGAAAATATTCTTTCCATAAACTCACCATCAAGTGGCCCTAACCGAAATGCAATAATGGTAGGAATGTTTCCAAACACTGCATTGCGTACTTCTTCTTCAAGTTGATCAATGTATTGGTGTGCAATTACTAAATGTAGTTTATACTTACGAGCTTCAGACAAAATACCTGCAAATGTTGAACTCGCAAATGATTGAAATTCGTCAACATAAAAGGTACATGGAGGAAGTGCTGCAAGCTCTTGAGTAGATACATCTGCACGAGAAAGTGCAGCAAGATACACTTTTGTGGTAAACAATACTCCTAACATTTTTGCATTTGTTTCCCCTATAGTTCCCTTTGAAAGATTGATAAGAAGAATTTTTTTATCATCCATCACTTGTCTAAAATTAAAAGCGCTGTCTACTTGGCCAACAATGTTTCTAATAATTGGGTTTGATGTGAACTGTCCTAATTTGTTTTGAATAGCGGGAGTTGCTTCAGCTGCATATCGTTCGGTATACGCTGCAAATTCTTCTGTCCAAAATTGTTTCACCTGTGGATCTTTTATGTTATCTACCACTTCTTTTCTAAATTGTTTACTTGAATACATACGCCCAACATCAAGAAGTGTTGTGTTTGGGAATTCAAGCAACGCTAATAATGTATTTGAAAGAATATTTTCCATTCTATCAGACCATGAATTTTCTCCCCATATTTTTGCAAATGCAGAAAGTAAGCTACTCACTACTAAGTGCCGTTTATCGTACCCAACATCTTCCATGATATTGAGTCCAATAGGAAATGATTGATCGTGTGGAGCAAAATAAATAACATCTTTCAAGCGATACTCTGGAATATATTCAAGAATCTGTTCCACTGTTTGTCCGTGTGGATCCATACAAATGCATCCTTTTCCATTAACGATATCTTGTATCACCATGTTTTCGATGAGCGTTGATTTACCTGTACCAGTTTGCCCAATAATATACATGTGTCGTGCACGATCTTCTTCTTTTATGCCAAAACGAATACGTTCTCCACGTGCATTGCTTTCTCCTAAATAGGTAATATCTTTCATATATCTACATCAATCTTGTATCACTTGTAGTATAGCGTGTTGTATCATTATTATCTATAAAATCTACTTATATCGCTGAAAGTGTCTAAACACTCGCACGGGGTAACACTACTATATGCGTTGTGGTGGTGCGACAGAAGAAATTCCAATATCATTATAATATGTAAGTCATGATAGTTGCTTAATTGTTATTTTTTTGTTCCGCACTCAATGCACCCACATTTTGTGAGAATGATATACTACACCATATATGGCAAATAAAAATATATTATATTGGCTTGGTGCTGGGGCAAGTGCTAATGCAATTCCTTGTGTTAATGAGATGGTAGAGCGATTAGAGTTATTGTGGGCATTTTTGAAATTCGAGCTGCATCATAATGAACAAACATCTCAAGATATTAATGATTTTTTATCTGATTATCTTGCTTTTATCAATGAAATAAAAGAACATAAAACAGTCGATACTTATTTTAAATTTTTATATTTTACAAATAATTCAGATATATATCGCAAATATAAATTAATTCTTGCATTATTTTTTTATTTTGAAGAATCATGCTCCGACAAAGACATTTTTAATCATTTTGAGGGTGTACGGGAGAAAAAATCGAATTGCTTTGATTTACAAAATTATCTAGTAAATGTTTTAAAACCAGAACAAGATAAAGAAAAACTTAAAGTGATTGAAATTTTGTGTCGCTTTTATAGTGCATATCAAAAAAATAATGAAAAAAATATCCCAAATAAAACCAGCCAAGACCAGCGGTATATTAATTTTTTACTTGATATTTGCGGGAATAAAGAAATGAAACCAAAATTTCCAAAAAATATTAAAATTATCAGTTGGAATTATGATGGTCAATTAGAAATTGCTTTTAATAAATTACAAAATGATCCTATTATTTATCCAAAACCACTAACTCTCACTAGATCACTTATATATAACAAGCAACATTATAAAATAAATGGCAATGTAACTGAGCTATATCCGTTAAGATTTAATTCATTATCACTAGATACATTTATTAAAGAATGGACTAATATGCTTTTGAACCCACGTGGGACCATATCACTTATTAATTTTGCATGGGAAAATTCTTCAAAAAACAGGAATACAAAATTGAGTAAATTCTTATGGTCTGGAAAAGATGCCAAAAATCTTACTGCAGCACAATCTAGTCAATACACCGATGTTGTTATTATAGGATATTCGTTTCCTTTTTCAAATAAAGATGTAGATCAAGACATTATTGGTATATTGTTGCATAGTAGTTCACAATTGCAACAGTTAAAATTTCATATCCAGTGTCCTCTAGAAGATTATGCGAAATATAAAAAATATGTAAACGACTATATAGATTCTTCAATTTCAATTAAGTATGATGTTGGTGACAAAAATAGACCACAGATTGTGTATGCACCATTTGATAACAAGAATTTTTATATACCAAGATAGATAACTCCTATAGAACCTTATTTTTTTTCCATTAAGAGAAATGGTTTGTTATATTCTTTGTCGACAAATATCATCGCGTATCTTATAAAATAAGCGTCGTCTTTTTTTGGAAAAATCACAATTTCCTTTATTCCTGCCTCAAGAAGTGTGGTAGTGTCCCAGCGAATATTATAAAAGTTGTTTATTAATGGTTTACCAGAAAAATCTATTTTTTCAATAAAAGAGCTATTGTATGCTTGATCGTCAAGCCCATTTATTACTATGGTTTTTAATAAACCATCATAATAATCAACTTCAAATTTTTTGTTTTGGTAGGTAGTTGTTGCGCAAAGTGGTATTTTCAAGTCAAAACAATCATCAGTTAGTTTTATCACTGTATCCGGGTGGCCAAGTATTTTTTCAACATATTCTGGTGACTGATTGAGTAATAATTTCATAAAAAAATAATTATTATTTTGAGATTTTTCCCCCCAAAGAGAGAATATAATTAATATAATTATTATAGACAATATATAAAATATATATTTTTTCATATTATAGAGAAGTATATCACAAAAATTTATGTTTTTTAGAATCAGTTGTTATTCTTGGTAGATACATCTGCACGAGAAAGTGCAGCAAGATACACTTTCGTGGTAAACAATACTCCTAACATTTTTGCATTTGTTTCCCCTATGGTCCCTTTTGAAAGATCGATAAGAAGAATTTTTTTGACAAATGCATCCTTTTCCATTAACGATATCTTGTATCACCATGTTTTCGATGAGCGTTGATTTACCTGTACCAGTTTGCCCAATAATATACATGTGTCGTGCACGATCTTCTTCTTTTATGCCAAAACGAATACGTTCTCCACGTGCATTGCTTTCTCCTAAATAGGTAATATCTTTCATATATCTACATCAATCTTGTATCACTTGTAGTATAGCGTGTTTACTCTGCACATGTTGTATTTACTTTTTTTTGTATTGTTTGTAGGCAATATATAGAAGCAGAACCCCACCCAATGCCATAAGAACACGCACCCATAGATATGGCAAAAATAAATACGCAAGAATAATATAAAACACACCCATGTAGGCTATTTGTCGAGTATACATATACACAGTATATCACACAGAAATATTATGTAGCGATTAATGGCACCCCTGGTTACACTCGTGTATACAATGAAGAAATAATAATGACACATTCTCCACGCACGCGATCTGGATTGGCTGTATAGTACGAAAGTACATACGCGATATTTCCAACAATACATTCTTCGTGTATTTTTGTAAGTTCGCGAGCGACTGCAACCTCTCGCAATGGATCAAGACACTCTGAAAATGCTTCTAGTGTTTTCAGCAATCTGTGTGGCCCTTCGTATAACACAGAAGTGCGACTTTGTTCTGCAATTTCTTTTATCAAAGCAGAACGACCTTTTTTTTGTGGTAAAAACCCATAAAAAATAAATTCGCTCGCCGGTGCCCCAGAAATAGAAAGTGCACTCACTAAAGCTGAAGGGCCCGGAATTGCAATGATAGACACATCTGGAAGTTCTGCCCGAATACCTCGCACAAAACGAACTCCTGGATCTGAAATAGTTGGTGTTCCTGCATCACTAACTAAAGCTACATCTTCCCCGCTTTCAAGAAGTTTAATCGCATAGTTAAGAACACGTGAAGAAGAATGTGCGTTGTACGTATATAATTTTGCAGACATTGAATAGTGGGTGGTAAGTTTTTTAGTGACACGAGGATTTTCACAATATATGGCAGATACTTTTTTTAATATATCCACTGCTCGAAAAGTGATGTCTGATAAATTACCAATTGGTGTAGCTACTATGTATAGTATGCCCATATTATTTTTTCTTTCTCTTCATTTGTTTTGTCACTTGATCAAGAAATGTATTAATTGCTTTTTCTCTTTTTTCAATATAAGCCATACGTCGTGCAGGTATCATTGGATTGTTCGGTGAGTTTTTAAATTCAAATGTAACGTCTACTCCTTGAGGAATAACAAAAACATGCTGAACCCCATCTATAATAACAGTTAATCGCATACTATTATTTTTGGTGTGCATGTTATTTTATATTTTTTAGCAGACTTTCAAGTGTGGGTGAACCAGACCATTTTGTAATTTGGCTGCCGTCACTGTGTACTTGCACAAATGTATGCTGATATGTTACTCCATATTTTTTTCTAAGTTCTTTCCCTTCTTGTGAATCATAATCAAGATCAAGAATTGTAACATGTGCTGGTATGTTTTTAATATTTTCACGGATGTTTCTATCTAATGATCTACATGTTGGGCACCATGTTGCGTGAAAAAAAATAACAACTGCACTTGTGTCTTCAGCTAATGACAGTAGTTCTTTTGTATATGTAAAATACCCGCTCATTTTTTTTGTTATAGAAGGTACTGGTGATGCAGTGGTTGGTGTTACCTGTTGTGTTGTCTGAGCATTTGTTGAGATGGTAAGATTTTTTTCGTTTGAAATTTTTGGTAGTCCTACATAGTTTGTGGTTGTTATATTTTTCTGAGAAGGATAGTTTTTTGGAATAAGATCAACAAAACTACTTTCCTCTTGCGTGTTTAATTCTACTGTATTTCCTGCATTTTCTGTTGTTATTGAAACTGGTGTTGGAGATTCTGCCCTTTTTATGAAAAGAAACAAAACAAACGATGAGATAATAATTACTACCAGCGCGATATGTATAGCACGAAACATACCTAATACTACAGAGAATAAAAAATGATGTCAAGCACTTGATTTGTTTCTATATTGTTGTGTACACAATATTACTTTTGACACAAAAAAACAACCAGAAAATATGTTTTTCTGGTTGTTTGGTCTTTGTTACAAATACTTTGAAATAGTATTTGTAATTAATTCTTCTAAAAAATTATCGAATATGAAAGACCCTTTTGAAAAATCCAACATATCATTTTGAAAAAAATGAAGAATTTTTTTATCATCATTTTTTTCAATGAGTGAACGAAATTTTTCTTTCATTTCTTTAGAATTTTGTAACATATCATCAATTACAAGAATTGTTTTTTTATGCACAAGTTCTCCTATATTGTTGCAGATTATTTTTTTTTGTTCATCTGTGTATGTCCAAAAAACAGATTCTTTAAATTGCGGTGTTTTTAATATTTTTATGATATTAATAAATATCATATTTGATATTGAATCTTGAATGCTTGCAACAATAGTTGCTGCATACAAAATTCTGGTGAGTATTGCAGACACTATCAATACTCCTATATCAAATAATATTGTACCCGTATTATCCAACCAGTTAACTATTAAAGAAAATGCGAGATATACTGTGGTTACAAAAAATACTATATAAAGGAATTTTTTCATTTTCATATCTATATAAGCCCTTGGTGGCCAAATAAAAAAACAAGAAAGAGACACCATTGTCTATTCTTTTTTTTTACTTTTTATATATAGCTCTGATTATATTAAAACATAAAAATAGAAAAATAACAACTTCTCTGTTTTTTTGATAAAAAAGAACGCAATTTATAAAAATTTGGTTTGAAACTAAAAAAAACCAGAACACACTGTTCTGGTTTTTTACATTATAAATATTTTGCAAATGAATCAATGTACTCTATTAATTTTTTAATAGATGATAGAATACCACCATTTGCAATTGTTGTTTTTTGATGATTTGTTCCAAAAAACATTTCAAAAAATTCTTTTTTAAATGTAGACCTTTTATAACCTACATTTAAATAAACAATTGAGAGCGTAACGGTTATGAGTAATATAACAACATACACTCCCCAAAAACTCGTTTTGTAAATTTCTATCCAATCTTCTGTTAAGTCATAATAAAATATGACAGAAATTGATATAAACAGTAAAGCAAAAACAAAAGAGGTGCCGTTGCATTCTCCCTCACTTGAATTTAACATTTTTCCTAATTCGAAGAAAAATGTTGATTCAGAGTCTTCATTGGACTGTTTACTTTTAAAAGCAAATTTGAAAAACAAATAAGTGAATACCCATGCAATTATTCCAATAATCATGTAAATTAATAAATTTACACCTGGATTTCCGCTATTTATTATCTTATCAAAGTTGGCGTATACCGTAAACAGTATACTAATAAAAATTAACCCGAACAAAAAAAACAATATTTTTGACATAGATCCTAACTATATGTGATCGTTGATGACCAAAATAAAAAAACAAGAAAGAGACACTATTGTCTATTCTTTTTTTTACTTTTTATATATAGCTCTGATTATATTAAAACATAAAAATAGAGAAATAACAACTTCTCTGTTTTTTTGATAAAAAATGTGTTGAAACAAAAAATAACCGCAATATTGCGGTTATTTTTTGTTTCGCGTTATCCAATATTGTATAGAAAAAATAATCTATGATATCGTCTACTTACTTTTACCCCGTTCTTTCCTACCCTATCGTGTATGGGCTATACCGAACACTCTTTAGAGATGTTGTGTTATTATCTTGTCTTTACATAAAGTAAAGACATTTGACCAAACAATCTTATTACAGATTGCTCAAAAGTTAATTACATTCCACGAGCAGCTTCCGCTACCCGTGCCTTGTTACGCCTTAGCCCTTGTTATTGAATTAACCTTAGGACAGAAGAACTCTGTACGTTGGGTTCTCTCAACTTCCCTGACTTGGCGGGCGGTGAGTACAAGACTCGAGAACGTATTCACCCCAGCGTGCTGATCTGGGATTACTAGCGATTTCAACTTCATGGTGTCGAATTTCAGACACCAATCTGGACTGGGATCGGCTTATAAGGATTTGTTCCGGATCACTCCTTCACTTCCTGTTGTACCGACCATTGTATTACGTGTGCAGCCCGAGATCTGTAAGGACATGCGGACCTGGCGTCATCCCCGCCTTCCTCTCTCGTGAGAGAGCAGTCTTGCCTGACACTTGTAACAGACAATAAGGGTTGCGTTCGTTACCCCACTGAAGGGAACAACTCACGTCACGAACTGACGACGGCCATGCATCACTCTCTGCCCGTCCGAAGAACGAATCCCTTTCAGGAAACAATCGTGCAAAGTTATATCTCGGTAAGGTTTCTCGCTTACCTACGAATTAAGCCACATAATCCACCGCTTGTGCGAGTCCCCGTCTATTCCTTTGAGTTTTAATCTTGCGATCGTACTTCCCAGGCGGCTCGCTTAACGCGTTGGCTTCGCCACATAGGGGGTCAAATCCCCATAAGGCTAGCGAGCAACGTTTAGGGCATGGACTACTGGGGTATCTAATCCCATTCGCTACCCATGCTTTCGTGTTTCAGTGTCAGCAATGTACCAGTGAGCTGCCTTCGCTTTTGGTGTTCCCCATAGTATCAACGGATTTCACCCCTACTCTATAAGTTCCACTCACCTCTCACATGCTCTAGTCATACCGTTTCCTGTGCGAGTTTCGAGTTGAGCTCGAAGATTTAACACAAGACTAATACAACCACCTACACACCCTTTACGCCCAGTGATTCCGGATAACGCTTGGGGCCTCTGTATTACCGCTCCTGCTGGCACAGAGTTTGGAGCCCCTTATTCAACTGGTACCGTCAATGACTTCTTCCCAGATAAAAGGTATTTACACCCCGAAGGGCTTCATCTACCACGCGGTGTCGCTCCGTCAGACTTTCGTCCATTGCGGAATATTCTCGACTGCAGCCACCCGTAGGTGTATGGACCGTGTCTCAGTTCCATCGATGGGGGTCAGCCTCTCAGCTCCCCTACGCGTCATAGCCTTGGTGAGCCATTACCTCACCAACAAGCTGATACGGGGCAGGCCTTTCTCTAAGCGATAAATCTTTACTCTCAAACTTAATTGTAGAGACCATCGGGAATTATCTCATCTTTCGATGAGTTATGCCCGACTCAGAGGGAAGTTCCTACCTTGTACTATCTCGTCTGCCATGGGTCTAACCCATTCGACTTGCATGCCCTATCCACACCGCCAGCGTTCATCCTGAGCTAGGATCAAACTCTAATATATTTTTTTTGTTATCATCAAATCACTTTAATTTCAAATCAAAAGGAAAGATCGGGGTAAAAGTAAATATACGATTACCACTTTCTTTTTTTCTTGTAGATTATTATTCTATCAATACTGGTTAAAGAGCAAATACAAGTGAATTTCGCCCTTAAAAAAGGTTTTAATTAGTGCATACACTAACTGGGTGCGAGTACCCTTGTAGTAGATACACTATATACATCCTTTCACAGTATGTCAATAGATATATCACTATTTAATTAAAAATTTAAAAGTACTCACCACCCTTACTTTTTTATATTCTGGTGATCCTGGATCTTTGTTTTCTATACTAAAAATACCTTGAGTTGCTCCTGCAATGCGCCCAAGAGATGCGCCAGAGCTTGTAGCAAATTGCTCAGCACTTTTCTTGGCATTTTTCACACTTTCGTTTAGCATTTCGGGCTTTATACTATTAAGATCACTAAATTCATAGGTGACTCCCTTACCGTATCCTCCGCTTACGATAATTCCTTGTTGGATGAGCGGGAGAATATTTTGTGATACTTTTTTTACTTGGTCTATTTTGTTTGTATATACAGAAATATTTATATGAGCATTGTAACGAAACTTTGCTTGCTCGTACGTGTCTTGATACACATCAATTGGAGCAAGATTAATTTCAGATTCAATGAATCCTGATTTTGTAAGAAATGTTTGAGTGCTTTTTATATTGCGTTCAATTTCTGCATACAACTGACGCACATCATTGCTCTTTACTTCAAAACTAATCGACCATATTGCGATATCAGCTTTTACTATTTTTTCTGCCACTCCTTTTACTTCAACATAATACAAGTTATCAGAAAAATTGCGAGAACCAATATACACGATGCTTATCGTTATAAGAATTACAACAGAAATAACAAATAATATTTTATTGGTAGTGTTGAATATCGTTTGTATATCAATCATACAAAAACAATACCACAATTTGATACATTGTGCTACTAATATCTTTTTCCACCTCGTCTTTGGAATGTTTTTTTGTGTTTGCCGTGCTGTTTGTTATTTCTGGGGTATAAGCTTTTTTCTGAAAAGATATTCCTAGAAAAATTTTTCGCTCCTTGTGGACGTTCTGTTGGATGCAGTTGTGTAAGAGTTTTTATTTTTTCATGTTCGTGTACTAATGTTTTGTCATCAAAATGTGTAAGCGTAAACACCCCACCACAAACAAAAGCCTCTGGTAACGTGGACTGCCCCACAGCATACACGCGTGCTTGTATTTTTTTCACTGCACCATTGTGTGATTCATACACCCCATATACTTTTTTGGGGTTTTTTCTATTTATTTCTATTAAAATAAATACATTCCATGCAAGAGAAGAACAAATCACGCCATTAAGCACTTCCAAAGTGTCTGTGCTTATTTTTTCATTGGTATGATTTAATTTTTTTGCTTGGTGAGAGTTAATGGTATTTGCTATGTCTTGCACATGTTTTGATGTGATCGTTGCGATAAACTCTTTATTATCTGCCAATACTTCATACAACTGGTTCAAATTTTCCTCAGCGCGTTCAAGCACTTCGAGACGCAGGTATTCTTTTTTTGCCCATGCTTCTAAATCAACAAATATTTCGTACTGTGTTCGTGCAGACACATACCCTGCCCATATTTTAAGCATAGTAAAAAAATCTGAATACGGATATATATATTTTTTGTGTGCCACAGTGGCGTCTTCTCTTTCGTCTTCGTCAGTTGATTTTATAAATGGCGACCGCTCTGACATAAGAGAAAGCACAGGGGTTGCAACCCATAATGCGTCACTCGCACATGCATGTATCAATATTTTACCAATGTGTGGCTCAAGAGGTAAGTCAATCAGCACACGTCCTTCATCGGTAATAAAATACCTACCTTGTTCATCTATTCGCAATGCACCTAAGATGGTGAGTTTGTTTGCAGTTTTTTCAAGAACTGTTTCTTTTGGCGCGGTAACAAATGGAAATTTTTTGAAATCTCTTACTCCAACACTTGCAAGTGTGAGAATCGCTCTACTAATGCTGGCACGAAGTATTTCTGGATCTCGTTGTTTTTTAAACGAAAGAGTAGTTTCGGGCGAATACAATGCGTAGTATGCTCCTGGGTATTGTCTCCCCACACGACCAGTGCGTTGCGTTTGTTCATCAAGAGAAATATATTGCATACGAAGCTCATTAATTGCATGCTCGGTATTGAAATAATTTTCTCGCTTTAATCCACTATCAACAACATATGCAATATTTGGAATAGTAAGAGAAGTTTCAGCAATGTTTGTCGCGACGATTATTTTTCTGGTACCTTCTTCAGCCACTGTATATATCAATTGCTGTTCATCTGCAGATAAATCTGCATGCACAGGTACAAATATATATGGAGCACGCTCTCCTAATTTTTCCTTTAATTTTACAATTGTTTGTTCCACTTCATATTTACCTGGCATAAACACCAATACATCACCATATTTCGTATTTTTTAATATATCTTCCACAACATGTGCTCCCGCATCTGATGTATCACTTGGGTGCGGTGTTTCATCAAGAAAATGAAGATCGACTGGAAATCTGCGAGACGTAACTTCAATGAGGGCTTGTGGATCAATGGTGTATTTTTTTTGCAAATACTCTACCGAAAGAGTTGCTGACATAATAACAATTGAAAGCGGGTTTGTTGTTCCCTTTCTTTTTGTGTATGCCTCATACACAAGTGCGGTAATAAGATCAATATCAATTGAGCGTTCATGCTGTTCATCAATACAAATAGTGCGATACTCGCTCAACAGTGGATCATGTTCCAGTTGTCTGCGCAAAATACCAGCTGTTCCATAAATGACTTTAGTAGATGAAACGGTATGATCTTTGTGTCGTGTACGATACCCCACATATTCATTGGTTGGAAGTTTGCCTGGGATATGTGTACCCTCGCTAGTAGTGAGGGCAACTGTTTCAAATGCCGAACGAGCAGCAATGCGTCTTGGTTGAGTACAAAATACTTTTCCACCAATTGATCGTTGCAAAAGCTCAGGAATTAACATTGTTTTTCCTGAGCCAGTGCTTGCAGATACTATGACAATGCCATACATATCAACAAGTTGCATAATGTCTGCTGCTTTTTCAGAAATAGGAAGATCGCGCGCATTAAAAGGTTTTTCTGGAAATTTTTCAAATGTACTGTGCGTGTACACTCGTTTTGATTCAATGTCTGCAAGAATTTTTTGCATACGTACAATTTCATTTGCAGTTGCATCGATCCATTCTTCTCTTTGTGTGGTATGAAGTTTTACCCGATACGTAACTGCCTTGTGACAATCAATACACAATGGAGCGAGAGTGTCTGATTCTTTACTTCCAAACACTCCAAGTGGAAGCACATGATGCAGTGTCATTTGATAATTTTTTTGTTTTCTACAGGAAAGACAAGTTTTGATACCCCTTTTCATTTCAGTTTCTACAAATTTTCTGTATTGTTTGTTTCTATATTCTTCTGGCAAAAAAATAAATTCCTTTCGTATATCTTCTTTGGTTATATTTTTTGATGGCATAGTATTAGAATTCTTCATACCATCATGCATACTATCTATAGTATACTACATGTGGAAAAACTATTCTGATTTTTTTTCTTAATGTTGGTTCCCACCCTACCCATTGCTTACCATGAGTGCATCTTACTGTATTTTTGTACTTGATAATTGTGTTGGTATTTCTTCTATCATTCTGTTTGTTTCTGAAAGATTAATATCCGCAGAAGCATGTGATTGGTTTAATTTTAATACTTCTCCATAAGCCTTTTTTGCTTCGCTAAAATTATCTTTTGCTTCTGAATAATGTTTTTCTGCCTCAACATAATTCTTTATTGCGATGGTGTCATTTCCTATTTTTTTTGAAATTTCTCCTAATTCAAAACACACCTCTGCATAATCTATATATATATCAAAAATAAGATTTTTTTGATCTGGATTTAGATCATTGAAATATTCCATTACTTTAGTATAATATTTTTTTACTTGAGTATAGTAAGAAACATATTCTAATTTATTAATTTTTTCTGATCCGAGGAGTTGTATTGCGATTGGCTCATGACGAAGAATTATTTTTGTAATTAATCCTAATTGATGATATGTGTACCCACAGTAAATAAATACATTAATGAGAGTATCCATTTTGATATCATTTTTTACTTCAATATATTGTATCAAACTAATATAATTTACTATCGCTTTATTAAAAAAAACCTTTGCTTTCAAAAGTTTTTCTATTGTCTCACGATCAATATTTTCTAGATCTAATTTCTCCCATAAAGGCTTTCCTAATTGCAGATATATATTCCCTAGATAAAAATATGGCAGATAATTTACTGGATCTAGCTTTTTTGCTTCTTCAAAATATTGTATTGCTTTAAAAAAAGATTTTGATTCGAATAACTTAACCCCCTCTGCCATGTATTTATTATAAGTTTCTTGATTGAATGGTTTTTCTTCAATGATATTAATTTCCTTAAACACCATATTATTCATTATACACAAAAAATATCAAATTGATCTTTTTTATTTCAAAACACGAACAAAACTATTACGGATTAAGTATTTTTAGAACACCGTCCTCTAGTACATAATATTGTGTCAAAACATCTTCAGGAACTTGGTCTCCATATGTTTTATATACTTGATCAACTGGATTCATTACAAATAAAGTACTATCTTTTCTGTATTCAAATCCATTAGTGGCAGTTATTTTTGAATCTGTTATTGTTCCAGTTTCTCTGTTCACAAAATATGCGTGGCTACATGCTGTTCCACATCCAACCACTACTGCAGTGTATTTGCCAGCAAGATTAATTTTTTGTGTTTTTACTGCTTCGTTTATTGCTGTTTGATAGGTTGTAAATTTTTTATTTTTTGCATTGTTCCAGTCAATAGAGTTTATTTTTATTTCTTTAACTTCTGCAGGAAAATCTACAAAAGCAAGTGCCGGAATTGGGCCACTAAAACCTAGTCTATAAATGACCCACACGCCTAAAATAATAATAATCACGGTTATTGTTTTCAATACAACTTTTCCTATTTCTAATATTTTCATAGTTATATAATACTACATTTTTTATGCATACATAGTTGTCGGACTTGGACTCGAACCAAGATACTCGCCTCCAGAGGGCGATGTCCTACCATTAGACGATCCGACATATTCACTTTGAAAAAAGGTACCATGTATAGTATCGTATATGTACGGCCCTATCGTCTAGCGGTTAGGACAGCAGGTTTTCAATCTGTTAACCCGGGTTCGATCCCCGGTAGGGTCACTCGCTCGCAGGTATACTTGTCACTTCCCGTTTTCGCTATTCGCTCACTCCGCATTCTCTTATATTTAAAATTGCAAAACTCACTTCGTTCAGACAGTTGCAATTTTATAATATAAACCGAATGCTTCGTTCGCTGCTCAAACGAAGGAAATGCCAACTACACCATGCTCGCTTTGTTCGGAATTAAAATCACAAGGTATTTTGTAAGCCATTGATTTTACTAACACATATGTATATAAAAAAACCCAACAACTATTCGTTGTCGGGTTTTTCTGGCTCAGACACAATAGTGCCCTCAATCGTACATATGTATGTACTATTTTGATTTTTTTTTTCTTCCATTTAAATCTCCTATTGTTGTTTTCTAATATAAGTATAACACAAAAATTTTATGCATTACGAAGGCGCTTGATACGTTCAGCAACTGGTGGGTGAGTGGATAGAACGCGAGTGAAAAAGTTCCCTTCTTTTTTTATAATTTTTTTGCCTGTGTCTTGAGCTGTTGGATCTGCAATAAACAAGTGTGCCGTGGATGCATGTTGAACTTTCATTGGTCGCGCCATTCCTGATATTTTTTCAAGAGCAGATGCTAGCCCTTCTGGATAGCGAGTGTATATAGCGCCCGTTGCATCTGCCAAAAACTCTCTTTTACGAGAGATTGCCATTTGAATAATTGTCATAATAAGAGGAAGCAAAATATATGCTGCAATAATTCCAATGATTATAAAAATGATATTTCCTCTCCCCTCTCTTGATTGCATAAACCCACTTGCATGCAACAACATATCAAGTAAAATAGTAACCACACTCATCAGTACAGAAGTTGTGACCATAAGAAGTGTATCTCTATTTTGAATGTGAGCCAATTCATGCGCGATTACTCCTTCAAGTTCTTTTTTATTTAATATATCAAGTAACCCAGTAGTTACAGCAATCGCTGAATGTTCTGGAGATCTCCCAGTTGCAAACGCATTAGGAGATGGATCGTTAATAATGTAGAGTTCTGGCATTGGTTGCCCTATACTAATACAAATATTTTCAAGTGCATTCCAAGCTTCATAGTGTTCTTTTCTGTTTGCCTTTTGTGCGCCTTGCATTTTCATCACAATAGTATTTGCAAACCAAAAAGAAGAAATATTCATGAGTAACGCAAACGCAAGTGCGATGTAGAGTGCAGCACTACTTTTTGTATACAAACTCACAAAAACACCAATAGCAAGCACCACTCCTATATACACCGCCATCAATATATATGTTCGCCAAATGTTTCCACTTTTTTGTGTAAAGAGAGATGCCATAATTGTGTTTAAAATGATACCTTCACTGGCTGACGAGCACCTTGTTCTTCCAATGTAAAGAACTCTTCTTCTTTAAATGAAAAAATAGTAGCAATAATGTTTCCAGGAAACATTTGTATTTTGTCATTAAGATCTTGCACGGCAGAATTGAAAAATCGACGAGCCGCTTGTATTTTATCTTCTGTATCTACAAGCTCTTGTTGTAAGTGAAGAAAATTTTGATTACTTTTAAGATCAGGATACGCTTCACTCACCGCAAAAAGAGATTTAAGCGCACCAGTAAGCATATTTTCTGCTTGTGCGTGCTCTTGTAGAGACCCTGCTTGCATTGCTTGACTGCGTGCTTTTGTTACTTCCTCAAAAACTGATTTTTCTTGTTTTGCAAATCCCTTTACTGTTTCTATAAGATTAGGAATGAGATCATATCTTCTTTTCATTTGCACATCAATATCTGACCACGCGTTTTCTTTTCTATTGCGTGCTGCAACAAGAGAGTTGAAAGCAAAAATCACATATAACACTAATAGTACAAATATTATAATTACAATATATAGTATATTCATATTTCTATTGTACCACTTTACTAGTACATGTCCATACCCCCACCCCTGCCATCAGATGTTTGTGTTTTTGGTTCAGGAATATCAACCACAGCTGCCTCAGTTGTGAGAAAAGTAGACGCAATTGAAGTTGCATTTTTTAAAGCAGAGCGAGTTACTTTCACTGGATCAATAATTCCAGCCACAAACATATCCTTCACTTCTTCTTTTGTGAGTGCATTAAATCCTGCATCAGTACTTGTGTGTGCAAGTACTTTTTTTACTATTGCTTGAGCTTGTTTTTTTTCTCCATATACATTTTCAACAATTTGATACAATGGTTCAAAAAGCGCATCATACACCAATCGCTCTCCTGTCATCTCATCATTTGTGTCTTTCGCGGGCAAACGATCTTTTAATTTGTGAGCAATTTTTGCAAGAGTAACTCCACCTCCTGCAACGATACCTTCTGCAATTGCAGCTTTTGTTGCATTTACTGCATCTTCAATTTTAAGTTTTAAATATTTCATTTCAAGTTCTGTTGCTGCACCAACATATACAACCGCCACACCCCCTGTGAGCTTTGCTATCCGTTCATATATTTTTTCTTTTTCATATTTGCTAGTACTTTCTTCTGCATGATTTTTAAGCATTACTACGCGTGCTTCTATTTCTTTTTTATTGGTGTCTTTTCCTACGACAACGGTTTTATCTTTTGTGGCAACAACTTTTGACGCAACCCCAAGCATTGCTATTTCTACTTTATCAAAACTCATATTCAAATCAGAGGCAATCACTTTCCCACCCAGCGTAACCGCAATATCTTCAAGAAGTTCTTTTTTACGCTCTCCATACCCAGGGGCTTTAATTGCAAGCACATTAAATGTTCCTCGCAATTTATTTAATACAAGAGTAGCAAGTGCTTCTCCATCAACATCATCAGCAATAATCACAACATCTTTTTTACCCGTTTGTGCAAGTTTTTCAAGAAGAGGAAGAATTTCTTTAATTGCAGATATTTTTTTATCTGTGATAATCACTGGAACATTTTTATATTCAGCTTCAAGGCGTTCAGGGTTTGTCATCATGTATGGAGAAATAAATCCTTTATCAAATTCCATTCCTTCTGCAATGTCTGATGTAATACCAAATGTTTGTGATTCCTCAACGGTAACTACACCATCTTTGCCAACTTTTTTAACAGTGTCTGCAATAATTTTTCCTATATCTTTGTTCTCTGCAGAGATGGTTGCAACTTGTTGAATTTCTTCATCTGTTTGAACATCTCGTTTTGCAAGATCAAGCCCATGTTCAACTTCTTTTGTTGCACGTTCAATCCCCGCCCGCAAAGCAATGGCGTTTATTCCTTTTCCTAAATGATCCATACCTTTATCGATGAGCGCATGCGCAAGCACAATTGAAGTACTGGTCCCGTCCCCTGCAATATCATTGGTTTTTGATGCAACTTCTTTTAGTATTTCAACGCCCATATTTTCGAACTGGTCTTCAAGTGTTATTTCTTTTGCAATAGAAACTCCATCGTTGGTAATGGTTGGCCCCCCATAACTTTTTGCAAGCGCAACATTTCTTCCAAATGGGCCAATGGTTACCCGCACAGCGCGAGCAAGTATATCCATTCCTTTTTTTATTTTATCTCGTGCATCTGTTGAAAATAAAACTTTTTTAGCCATATTATTGTGTAATAATTGCAAGAACGGAGTCCGATCCTACAAGAAAATATTCCTCCCCATCTATTTCAACTTTATCCCCCCAACTAAATACAACTTCCGTTCCTTTTACTAAACGAGCATCTATTGACACAAGTTTTCCATCTTTATCCATTCGTCCTTGTCCTACTGCCACAATAATACCACGATTTGTTTGCCCATCTTTTTGTTCTGTAAGAATAATACCAGATCGCTCTCGTTCCTTTCCTTCGGCCTTTTGTATAAGTATTTTATCATTAAGAGGAAGTATATGTTTCATAGTTAGTTATGCAATACAAGTATACTAACGCTGTTATATCATGTCAAGTTTTTTCTTACTGGTTTTCTACTTCAATAGAAGAGGATACTGTTTCATTTGTGTTAGTAGTTTGTTCAGTGGGGGCGCTTTCAGTTTGTTGTGATTGACTTTTTTTGTTTTTAATGTGTCGATGTTTCATGGTGTGAGTGTCATGAACATGAGTGGTAGATGGTACAGAAAAATCTGTATCATCACAAATACAAACAAGACATTTAAAAAAACTAGAAAAAAACAAAAGAGAAACCGCTGATACACCAATGATAATATAAACGATTGAAGCAACTATTGGAGTTTGTAGCACCATGACGGAAATGTACTGAATGACATCAAATCGTTGCGGGCCAACAATTGAAGTAACACCAATAATGCCGACATTGAGTCCACCAAGTAATATACAAAGAGTGAAAAAAATTGATATATGTCGCATAGGTGTAACTACCAAATCATTATTTATTTATTCGGTCGTAAATAAAATCAAATTCATCTTGTGAGTCTTTATTTAAACTTCTTTTTTTTTCAAATGGATAACCTGCTTGATCTTTTCCATAATGTCTTTCATGTCTTCCACTTTCAAGAGCTAAAAATGCCTCAGAAAATAATAAAAATACAAAAAGTGCAACTAACGTGAGTGCTACTTTTCCCCCAATGGTTACTTGATTATCAAATCCTGAACCAATGCTATGCAATCGTGCAAAAAAATTTGTTTTTGGCGCTTTAGTTACATGCCATGGATATACAAAGAAAGCGATTACTAAAAGAAAAAGCCCTAACAATACAGAAAGTATTGAAAGATTAATAATATTAAAAATAATAATAAACAATGCTTGCCCAAAGAATATTAAACTAAAAAAATATTCAACAACAAGACTAAATGTAATTTTTTCCATACTGTAGTAGTATACCACAACTTTTATAATGTGTACAAAGCATTTCCCACCTCTTCTGTCACTATATCAGGAGAACAAATACCAAGTACAATATATTCCCCTTTCACTACATCGTGCAATACTTCTTGTACTTGTATAGCGGTAACTTTTGAAATATGAGTGATGTATTCTTCAGGAGAAATGATTGGTATATTTTTTACCAGAGAAATGAAATTTGAATTTGCGTATACTGTACTTAATTCACTTCGACGAATAAAGCGTGATACTAGTTGAGTTGTTACCCGATCAAGTTCTTCTTGTGTTGGCCCATTTTTTTTTAATTCAGAAATAATCAATGCAATAGTATTGAGCACTAGATGGCGTTTACTCGGATCTATTTGTGTAGTAATACCAAAAATACCAAAATGACTAAATGGATCAAAATCACTTTTGATAGAATAACACGCAGCAAGATTTTCTCTTATTTCAGAAAATAAACGTGCGCTCATTCCTCCCCCCAATATATGGGTAGCAACAGTAAGAGCATACCTACGATCATCGGCATCTCCATACGCACGCATACTAATATCTATCACATCTTGCTGTATGTCTGTTCTTTGTTTAGTAACAAATTTTTTTTTTGGTACCATTGGAAAAATAGTGGGCAGTGGTGTTGTAAGTGTTTTTGATAGAATTGAAAAATGTTTTTCACACAATGCAAAAGATTCATCATGAGAAAGCCCACCCGATACAGAACAAATAATATTCCCCGCATGGTAATGTTTTTTATAAAAATTCAAAAATTTTTCACGAGTCATTGTTTCTATCACTTCTTTTTTTCCAATAGGATGTCGAAGAGGAGTGTCAGCAAATATTTCTTCTAAAACTTTCTGCCCAATATAAGAAGATGGTTCATCTTCATACATTTTTAATTCCTGTATCACCACTTGTGCTTCTTTTTTTACTTCTTCTTCTGGAAAAGTACTATTAAGTAAAATATCTGCAGATGTCGAAAAGATAATCTCTTTTTTTTCTACAAGTCCTTCAAGATAATATGTCGTTGCTTCAAGACTGGTATAGGCATTTGCAATTATTCCATTATTTTCCATATGCGATATAAGTGCTTGTGGTGTTTTGAACATTTCAGTTCCTTTAAAACACATGTGCTCAAAAAAATGTGCGAGTCCTTCTTCTCCATTTTCTTCATGATTAGAACCAATACAAACGCCTACCTGTATTTTTATTAGTGAGCTGTTTGGGACATATGTAGAAACACATCTAACTCCATTTGAAAGTGTTTGTAATTTTGTATCTGGGTTTCCCATATTATATCAATTCCCCTGTAAATTTCTTTCTCATTTCCATTTCAGCAAGTTCAAGATCCCCCTCTGCACTTTCTTCTTTGTGTTTTTCAGGCCAATATCTATTCATAAGCACAAGCACACTTGTTGCAAAAAATATAGATGAATATGTTCCTGCTAAAATACCTGAAAACAAAGCAAGAGCAAACCATTTTGTAACTGGGACATATAAAAACAAAACAGCAAGCGGAATGAGTGTTGTTATTGAAGTAAAGAGTGATCGACGCAATGTTTGTCGTACCCCCATATCAACAGTAATATCAAAAGATTCTTTTTTATTTTTTTCCTCATTGTGTAGTAATCGTTCACGAATACGATCAAAAATAACGATTGTGTCACTTATAGAGTACCCCAACACTGCTAACATTGCAGTCACAAATAGTGTATCAACTGATGCGTCACTCACATACCCAGCCAATGCAAATACACCCACAGGAATGGTAATATCGTGAATAAGAGTAAGCATCGCAGTGAAACCATACTTCCATGAAGAAACTGGACGAGACACTTTGCGAAATGCAAATGCAATAAAAATTAAAACAAGGAGCCCCGCAACACCCACCGCAAGAAAAGATTTTTTGATGAGTTCTACACTTAATGCTGGCCCAACTGATTCAAATTGAACAACACGCGCAGTTGGATATTTTTTAATCAATGCCTGAGAAAAAGAAGCATACTCTTCTGTATGTATTGGAGGGGCGGTAAGAATATACACATTCCCCTCTTTTTTAAAAGAAATAATAGAAATATTTTTTGACAACAAAGGCGCTATGTGTTCTTCTGTGAGGAGATCTGGTGATTGTATACGAGTTACTGAGGTACCAGCAAACTCAGGAGATAATTTAAACCCAAACACACTCCACGCCCCCACACAGACCAAAGCGATGACAATACTTATTAATACGTACGCTGGAGCATGTTTGCTTATCATAAAATTATTTTGCTATAAGTAATGCATTTCCGCCACCACGAATTATCTTTGCGAGCGCACGCAAGAATATTCTTGAAATAATGAAAGACGATATAAGATTAATACCCACACCAAGTATAAAAGTAAACGCAAATCCTTTAACTGCAGACACTCCAAACCAGAATAACAATATCGCAATAAGCACAGCTGATATGTGAGAGTCCCGTATCGATGTCCATGCTCGATTAAAACCAATTTCAACAGCTTCTTTAAATATTTTACCAGACTGTAATTCTTCTCTGATTCGTTCAAAGATAAGCACATTTGCGTCAACCGCAAGCCCCACAGACATAATAAACGCAGCAAGAGATGATGCTGAAAGCACTACGGGAATATGTTTGAATAATAACAATGTCATCAATGTGTATATGCCGAGTGCAACAACACCAAGTAAACCAATTCCACGGTACACCACAAGCATAAAAATAGAGATTGCAAGAATAGACACAAGCCCAGTGCGAACACTTAATGTCAATGTTTCGTTCCCAAGTGTTGCATCCACTGTTTTTGTAGATTCCAGAGCAATTTGAAGTGGGAGCGCCCCCAGTGAAAGATCTTGTGCGAGTTGTTGTGCTTGAGTAATGGTAAAACTTCCAGTTATTTGAGTGGTTCCGCCTGGAATTGCTTCTTGTATAACAGGCGCTGAAATAAGTGCACCATCAAGATAAATACCCAATTGTTTTCCAATATTGTCTTTTGTTAGTTTTGCAAAAAGATCTCTTCCTTTTGAATCAAATGTTAATGCGACTACCGGAGTATTTGTAAGAGAACCAACGTGTCCTTGTAAAAATTGCATTTGTGCATGTTCAACTCGTGTTCCATCAAGAGCAGTGTCCACGAAATCTTTTTTTGCGTCAGAGTATACTTTAAATTGCAAGTGAGGGGTTTTTCCTAAATGTTCAACTGCTTTCGCTACGTCAGTCACTCCAGGCAATTCAACAACAAGTTTATGCGTATCATTATTTCCAATTCCTCCTGACGCAATAAATATTTGTGGCTCACTTACTCCTAATCCATTCACTCTTCTTTCAATAACAACCTTTAATGAATCTAATCGAGCGTCCACATCACTTCGCGCAACATCTTTAGTGTTAATATGATAGGTAAATTGTACTCCTCCAGCAATATCAAGCCCCCGTATAAAAGAATTTTCAAAAGCAATTTTATTTGGATACAGTGTATAAAAACTATATGCAACTGCCCCGAGTACTACAATAAGAACTCCAAAAGAACGCAGAAAACGACCCATTGTCTTAGCAAAGGATACAACAATGCGATGTATTGACATAAGTTTCATGAGTGTAGTGTACATCTATAGTATCTTTCTTTACAATTGCATGCAACATCAAATTAATCGTTCGCTTTTTGCAATTCTAGTAGCTATCCCTATAGCAATTCCTTCTACTACTATATGCGATCCCCCATAACTCATAAATGGAAGTGTAATACCTGTCACAGGAAGCCAACCAATATTTACCCCGATGTGAATAAAAATGTGCATAAAAAAATACGCCCATATACCAATCAAAATCAATGCATCGTATGTATTGCTACTTTTGTATACAATAATTCCTAAGCGTAATAAAAATATAAAAAACAATGAAAGACATAGTAAAACTCCGATGAAGCCCCATTCTTCAGAAAAAGAAGCAAAAATAAAATCTGACTCATGAAAAGGTAAAAATCCTAATTTTGATTGATCTCCTTCTCCAATTCCCTTTCCAAACAATCCCCCACTCCCAATCGCAATAAGAGATTGATACGTATTATACCCTGTGCTATCAATGTAGGTATACGGATCGAGAAATGCGACCAGTCGTTCTTTTTGATATGCTGGAAGTCCAGTGTGCCACAAAATAACCGCTGTCACTATGCCAATGGACACAAGAGAGAAAAAATGTTTTAACGACACTCCTGAATATATAATTACAATAATTGCAATTCCCAAAAGTACTACCGCTCCTCCTAAGTCAGGTTGTAATAAGACTAACAATACTAAAAATAATGACATACACAAAGGCGGGATAAGTACTTGTATTCTTTTTATGTACACATGACGTAACATAAAATATCGTGCCAACACAAATATCAATGTTAATGCCACCATGTCTATTGGCTGTATCGCAATGGGCCCTAGCACGAACCATCCTCGCGCACCATTTAATGGAGTCGCAAAAAATAAAAGAGACACGAGTGCAACACACGCAAGCGTATACGCAAGCGGGCTCACCAAATTAGATTGTCTAAATATATTATGCGGAAATACTCTCCCCAACATAATTGTTAATAAAAATACGAAAAAAAAGACACCGTGTTTGATAACAAGGGTTGAACTGTCAGTAAAAAAAAGTGTGCTATTAGTAATAAAACCAAATAAAAATAATGTTACTGCAGAAAGAAAAAGTACTCCATCGAAATACTCTTTTAAAAAATTATAGATGAGTCCAACAATGGCACTAGGAACAACAGCATATTGTTTTAATAATAATATATATTTATTGATAGATATCATACGCTTCAAAATGAGTTATAGGATAATAACATAATTCTGGAGTAAATTGATCAACCAATGCATCGCATAATGGCTTTTTATTGCTTTGTATTTTGTTTGGCCACGTAAAGTAAAGTTTTTTTGATGCACTAGGAGAAAGTGTGTCCACCAATGTTCGCGACATCGATACCGCGCTTCCTTCTGAGTCATACACCACTATCAATACCGACATATCAAAAATATTTTTGGTAGATTCATTATGAACCGTTACTTCCGCATTTGGATTCTCTCCTTCAACATCAAGCACATACTGAGAGAATCGCACCTGTGGTGGTTCTTGTACTTCTTGATAATAGTTGCGTGCATCATCTAATGCAAATATTGTTTGTGCTATTTTTTTTCTTTTTGTATCCACCGCACGGACAAACACAGGAGTAAATCCAGATGGTTGTATATTTACAACACCTCGTACTTCTGCAAGAATATTTCCCTTTTCATCTACTGCGGTAAAGGTATACGGCACTTTCTGTGCGGCAATGTTTTTATTTTGATTTTGTATCATTGCTCCAAGTGCATAAATAGTTTCTTCATCGTTAGGAAGTGTAAGAAGGAATGATCTTTGCCATACCACTGACATAAGAAACGGTGCTATCACACACGCGCGTCCTCCATTTTCTTTTAATGCACACACCCCCCCACAATCTATTTCTTCTTCATTTTGATTTAACATGCCGTCTGTACAACTTGGCAATTTATAAAAATATGAAAAAAATATCAGCGCCACCACAACAAGAGTTATTGCTACACAGGCATACAAGATCAGAGACTTTCTTTCAGAAGACCAGCGAGACATACTCTAGTGTACACTTAGTTACCACGATACTGGTATACCACTCGTTGAGCTATTGCCATGAGTAATCCTTGAGGATTAGGAACACGAGTTGCAAGAAAATTCATAATCGCTTGTTGATCATTTTTTTCAATGAGTAAATGAAATTCTGCTCGCTGCGTAGGAAGAAGCATTTTATCAATTTCAAGAATATATTTTTTCATAATAAGTAATCCTAAATTTTCAAGAATAACTGTTTGTTGTTCGTCTGAATATTTACTCATACCAAGAAAATTAATAAGATCTTTTGGTACCAACGCAAGAGAAGAAATAGCTACCATATATTCAAATATACCACGAGACGTGCTTTTTACGCTATAGGCATATTGTACATAAAATCTAAAGTGTATTACGGACTACAATATTATGTGTTGTTAAAAAAGTTAAATATTCTTTTACTGTTTCTCCAGATCTTGGAGACCCCAATGGGCCAATATTTACATACCCAATTTCATTAACAGCTGGCTTATAATACCCTAAAGCTTCTCGTGATTCACGAGCAATATTTCCTAAGAGTATTTTTTCAGAATCTGTGGTTGCTGGTGTGTTAATAAATTCAACTGCAGGGGTATCTAATAGTTTTGTATATGAACTGTCTGAATATATATTTTGAAGACTAATAGGAATATTTGTAACAGTGATATTTTTGTGAGGAGGTGTGTCATCATAAAGAATTTGATACCCAGAGGATTTATCCTCTGGAAGATAATTAAAATTATTATTACTTAACACATCAATTGAAGATGACTTCGAATCAAATATTCCAAATGTTAACGCACTAAAAAAATTACTTAACACACTGCTTTGGGTTGGTGCGAGTGCTTCTACTATTTGTGTGTGTGATAATTGTACTGGAGTCTCATGAAGATAATCCTCTATGGTGGTGTTTGGCAATGCATTGGTTCCAAGAGACGCAGCAGATAGAGGGGTGTATGTACTTTCAGAACGCTGAGCACTTACATTGTTGGTAGTATTGTCATCCGACAATCCTTCTTTAAATTGAGACTCTGAAATGTTTTCGTTGATAATATATTGTTCATCAGTTGAAATAATAGGTGGTGGTGGAACTATAGTTTCAAATCCTGCTATTGATTTTTTAGTCTGTGCAAGAATTTCTGGATCAGTTCCTGTATATGGAAGAGTAATAAGTTCCATACGCCACGCAGTATGTGCTATTCCCTTCGGGCCTTCTATTCTGTATGGTACATGTTTTTCTTCTTGAGAGTGTGGTTGATCATCAACGTATACCCATTGTGTATTTTTAGCGATTTGATCTTGCGTACCTTCAACTTTTGTTTGAGTATATACGCCATTCACTTCAGATAGTATTGTTGAGTCACAACGAGGTATGCGTAGATGCTCTTCACCATGTGTGAGTGCTTCTTGGTAGACTCTTGATCCTTCTTGTATGTTTGCAATATCTTTAGGTTCAAGATGTAAAGCTCGTGCAAGAATTACTCCTAAGTCATCTTTTGGAATTTTTATACATATTTCATCCCCTACCAATATATGTTCTCTTTTGCATTCGTTTATGATATCTAATAATGAATCGTTTCCTATGGTTATGGTAGAGCCCTCTCCAAGCTTTGTAAAAAGAATGTTTTGAACAATATTTTCCATGCGCTGGTCGTATCCACCAGATACTTTAAACTGTTCAAGCGCAGAGGCTACGGCTGGATCATCAAGCGCTCGATCCTCTATTGCCCTCTTTATTATAGAAGTAACCGTATCCCCATCTTTGGCAGTAACAATATATTCCAAATCACTAATAGATGCAGATGATTCATACTGTACTACATGTTCGTTATTATAAAATTCTGCATTATGTGGAAATAATGCTCCATCTAAATAAATATTTGGTGGTGTTGGGGTTGGAGTTAGTGGAGATGTAGAAGTTGGTGTAGGTGGGAATGACGGTCCATCTGAATAAATATTTGATGGCGGTGTGGGTGGAGTTGATGGTGGATTTGAATTATATGCCTGTTCATTGTGTTGTTCTGTGGGCATCGACCCAAGCCCAAATAAAGAAATAAGTGCTGCTGATACACCGAGCCCCTTCCCCAATGTTGTTTTTGCAAAATAAACATTCGCCATACCCATTATTGCCCCCCAACTATATGCAAACGATTGATATTTTCTTATATCAAGACTCGGGTTAATTACTGAAACTCCAACTGTAGCAAGAGACGCCACCGCTGAAATAATACTCCCCGCCCCAAGAAAAACATCACTTGTCAAACCATCTTTTTTATTATAGCCTTTAATTTTTGACAAAATATCTGTAATACTGATTACGGATAAAGCAGTCCCCACTATTCTTGTAACAGCTATAGCAGAAGGGATTGCTAAAGAAACCCCTGTTAACCCCCCAACAGTAACTAGCCCCGAGAGAGTGATTTTCATCCACGAAGGCGTTGCATCCCATTGTTTTTTTAATGATTCAAAAATTTTTTTTAATCCTCTTTTTTCTGCATCTTGATCTGTTTCTTTAATACCTTTTATAATGTTTTCATTTTGTGTTTCAAATTTATTATCTTTCTCAATGGCATTTTCTTTTATAGAAGAGTCTGTGCCTATAGTGGTATCGAACTTACTCCAATCTAATGGTTTTTTGTTTCTATCATTCTGTCGAGTCTCAATAGGATCTACATACCGACGAATAGTGGTATCGAACTCATTCCAATCTAATGGTTTGTTGTTTCTATATTCATTCAAATCCTCCTGTGGAGTCCCAATAGGATCTACATACCGACTAATAGGTGAACCATTACCTTTAAATATACTCATACTCACAGAATAGCACGCATTTAATTCTCTTTTTGAAGATTTTGAAGAATTGTAGACATTAACCCATATGGGTGTGGAACACATTTCATAATAAAACTTAATAAATGATCTTTTGAAAATTTTTCATTTTTGATAAGCTCAGTAAATTCTTGTTTCAATGGTTCAGTAAGAATATATAATACGGTCTCATTAAATGTCTTCTTTGCTCGCTCAAATGCAACAACTGATTGCGTTTTTTTCTCAGTGGAAATTGGTACATGAGCAATGCCTTCAGGCGCTGAATTTTTTCTAAAAAGTGCGTAACCATTTTCACCACAGTGCCACTCCCAATGTTTTTGAATGTCGGCTTGCGGTTGATTAAAAAAAGATATTTCTTGTATATTATTTAAATTTTTATTAGATTGTATATAAGTAGTACATCTATAATCCGCCGATATGTTTATAGGAGTTTTTTTACTTAAATACAAAGCCCATGTTTCCATACTCCACGGTACATAGGTATATGCGTGTTCAGCCATACAAAAGAAATAAAAAATGTCTTTTGATTCATCCAGCTCCTTCAATATAGAAACATCAGCAGAAGAAAATTCCATCGCGCACTCATCTGGGACTGGCTCTGTTTTATCAATTTTTTTTAATGTACCATCTATAAAAATATTTTTAAATGATTGTAGAACGCTCGTATCACTATAGGGTATTTTTTCAATGTTAGAATGTTGTTCTATCATGTATTCATTATACTCTTGATTTATTTAAGTATGGCGCAAGCTTAGAAATGTTTATTTCATTTCCAGGATAAATTTTATTCGGGTCAGTTATACCTTGATGTGCCAACTCTTCTATGAATCCTGATCTATCCATTATTGCGTTCATAACATCAGCAGGTGTGTACCCCTTTTCTCTTAAAATTTTCATTAATCTGTCTCCTTTTTTTACTACATATATGTCAGATATTGTAGGTGTTTCTTTGCTCTCAGGTATGGAAATTTTTGATTCCGATGATACTATATTGTTGTTTTTTTTATTTTCTTGCTTTTGGTACTCCAATATGTTTGAATTTTTTTGTAGCTGGAAAGAAGTATCTGAGTCATCCTTTACCCCCTTTGGCAATCCAAGCGCAATAAGGAAGGCCGCAAAATAAGCTAATGCTTTTTTATTTGGTTTATTATTATGTGTAATATCTTTTAAAAAACGCACCGCTTGTGTAAATATTTGTTGTGTACCTTGTATGTTCTTATGAGTCACATCTTCAGTAGGAAATGTACCAGTAGATGAGGCTGTTGGTTGAATTATTGTTTGGTCACTACCAATGGGTTGAATTGTTGTCTTATCTGGATTTGAAGTATTGCTGGGGCTTTCCACAAGACCTCGCAAAGTCTCCTCCCCCATGATTGGTATTTGATTTTTTTGTATTGGTTTATCTTTCAATAATTGTCTTATGTATAGCCTACTTTCGTTACCATTTTTTTCATTTTTAAAATGTTCTATTTCTAGTTTAAGAGCAAGTCTTTTCAAAAGAATGGAGGCTAATTTTTCTTTTTCTTTAGGAGTTAATTTTTCTGGATCTGTTTCTATTAAAAATCGATTCTTCGAATATATTTGTTCATCTTTTGTTTGTAATGTATTCATTGTCTGCTTTGATGTTTGCATGTCCGATTCCATGGTACGTTCCTGCGCTATCAGATCTTGCAATGTTTGTGGTTCAATTTTTGAAATAGTGGGTTTATAGGAATTTGATTCAGATTTTTTTGGTATACCCTCAGTACCCCCCCAACCACCAGGATGAATACCCCAAGCTTCTCCAGCATACCCAGGTGTACTTGTAGTTAATGGTGTGGTTGGTGTAAACGATTTTTTATTTACTTGTTCAGCAAGAATCTCCTTTCCTTTTGATATTATTATATTTCGCAATGTATCACCTACGGCCACACCAGAAAGTACCCATTCTTCGGAATTAGGATTAAATTTTTCTTCATATATTTTTATTTCTTCAGCGAGATTTTTTTTTACGAAATAATTTTTATTATTTATACCAACCCGTATATATTCTTTGTTGAAAAAGTTATAATTATAGATAAATGCCTCCCACCTACCATTTATTTTTGCAATTTTAAATTGTTGATCCCCATCGCCTTTTAATGTAACAAATCCTAATTTTTTTTCTATGAAATGCTCAATTTTTGCGGCATTTCCTTTAAAGAGAACTTCTTTAGGAATATCAAAATACCAAAGTTCATCTTTAATTTTCTTTCTCATTGATTCACTTATTGTTGCTGTATGAAGGTTCCATGTTCCTGCATGTGAGATGAATCTTTCTTCCCATAGTGTGTATGGTGTTTTGTTTTCATGCGAATTGATAAAATAATTTTTACCCTCTGCTGTAATTTTTTTATATGGTTTGGGAGCAAAAGTGTGGTCAATTGAGAACGCCCCCCATGTGCCATTTATTTTTGCAATTTTAAATTGTTTTTCTCCGTAGTCTTTCAATGTAATACATCCAGGCTTATAAAACAAAAAATCATTTATTACGCAATCTTTTTTTTCATATTGAACTTTATCATTTGCTTTTAAACCAAATCGGGGGAGATCGAACCAGTTGGTGTTTTCTTTTGTCTTACCCTCGTCTTTTCCTCTACCTTGTGTGAGAAAAACACTTACAATTTTTTGTTTGAGTACTTTATCTTGTACCTCATTAAACCTCCATGATCCTTGTGTGGTATCAAATATTTCCTCGCACACTTCAAAGTTCTTACCACTATTTTTTTTTAAATGATAAACTTTATTCTTCATTGAAAATATTTTATAACCATTTTTTTGTGGAATAAAATGATGCTCCATTGGAAATACTCTCCATGTGTTGTTTATTTTTGCAATTTTGTAATTACCCCATGTATCATCTGTTTGATTATACAATTCAACAACTCCTGGTTCACCAGAGACAAACTTCAACACTCGATATGTTTTTTTGTCATCCGAATAAAATGGAATTACATCAAATATATCTAAAGAAGGTGCTTGAGACTTCAAGTACTCTAGTAATAGCTTTTCTGTTTCTTTTTGTTTACCTATTTCTTGTTTAATTTTATTTTGTAATATTGTATCTGGTGATATCACCTCATGTTTCCATGTTCCAGATTCAGGATCAAATTTTTCTTCATATACTTTTACCCGTTTTTTTTTACCAGCATTAGAATATATTAAGGAATAATTTTTATTATCTATTTGAATTCGTGGATGATTGTCTTTTTGAAGAAATATGTGGTCAATTGGAAATACTTTCCATGTGTCGTTTGTTTTTGCAATTTTGTAATTACCCCATGTATCATCTGTTTTATTATGCAATTTAACAACTCCTGGTGTATCAGAATTAAAATCTTTCACCAAATATTTTTTATTGTCATTTGAATAATCTGAAATTTCATCGTACCTTTCCAAATGTGCCAGAGTATGCCACGGTATAAAATTTCTTTCGATATAAACCTCTTTATGTGCTGGTCCACTACCTCCCTCAGGATATTTAACCATATAGAACCATGATACTATCAAATAAGAAAAAATTATTTTAAACTATTGTACGCGTATACCTGCATAAGCATAAACAAAGGAATAGTGAGGTATGCCCCCACAAAAAAAGAGAGAAACCCTACAATGAGTACAAAAAGAGAGACATGAAAAAGGCCTATAAGACGAAATCTTTCTTTTCGAGCAATGCGTTTACTTATTATAATCGCCTCATGTGAGCTATGCCCATCCAAACATGCGCATATTACGAAATAATACTCAATAATATAGAGAACCAACATACTATACAAAAGAATCCCTCCCCCCACAATCACTGGCAACGAAAGGGCGTCAAGCATTGTTTTTGCAAAAGTAATAATAGTATATGGCGACTGGGCAAACAGACTACCCAATACCCCCAAAGAAAAAATCACTAAAAGTAACGGCACAAGAACGGATAATATTTTTTTTGCAATATGCCCAATCACCAAAAAAATACTTACTACTACTTGCGTATATACCTTGAGGGTTGGAATAAGAGCAGTCCAAGATGCTTTTATAGTTTTTCTTTCTACAATATGAAGAAAAAAGTTAAAGTGTGCCACCATAAAAAAAAATGTAACTGCATCTAAAAAAAGAGCTAATAAAAATTCTCCCTGTATTTGCATGTATACACTACTCACAGTAGAAACAAGAAGCGTTGTAGAAAAAAAAGTACTATATCTATCGTGATAAAATTTTCTTTTCCACGCATATTGCAAACAAGCAACAATACTAAAATCATTTGTTCCACTCATATATACATCACAATGTGTCTTTTTCTTTTATAACAACCCGATCAAGTGTTATACTTACAATTTTTTTTATAAGTGCTACATGACTATTGAGTATAGTACTTGCAAAGGTAAATGTTGTTTTTTGAAATACCGAAGTTTGTGATGAATCTTTTTTCTGTATGTATATATCACTATCAGCATACACTCTCTCTAATAATGTAGGGACAGTGTGTAGCATGGTAATTCGATCTGGATGTATGGTAAACACTATTCCGACAATACTTATAGTACTCCCCACTATGACGAAACAAAAAATCAAAAAAAAACGGTAACTATTTTTTTTGATAAATAAAAAATTCATAGTATGATAATAACAAACACAACTGAGTACTTAACTTTGGCGACGAGCTACTTTCCCCTTTCGAGTATCATCACCTCTGTGGCCCTTCACTGCCGTATTCGGAATGGGAACGGGTGTTACCTCCACGAGTATATCACCAAAGTTAAATACTAAGTATCCTCTTTCAGTATATGACAATTCAATAGCAAAGGCAACTTTCTTCACATTGTATCTATAAAATAATTGTGTTGTTATTTGCTTTCATGTGTTATGTTCTTTCATTTCCCGTTAAAGGAATGGACTCATTAGTACTCCTCAGCTTAACACATTGCTGTGCTTCCACTTAGAGCCTATCAACCTAGTAATCTCCTAGGGGTCTCATAACGATACCTTATCTTAGAGTTGGCTTCCCACTTAGATGCTTTCAGCGGTTATCCGTAATCACCATAGCTACTGAGCAATGCTCCTGGCGGAACAACTCATACACCAGAGGGTAACTCACCCCGGTCCTCTCGTACTAGGGGCAAATCTCTTCAAGTATCAACGTTTGCAGAAGATAGAGAACCAACCTGTCTCACGACGGTTTGAACCCAGCTCACGTAACTCTTTAATTGGAGAACAGCCAAACCCTTGGGACCTTCTCCAGCCCCAGGATGAGTTGAGCCGACATCGAGGTGCCGAACTCCGTCGTCGATATGGACTCTTGGACGGAACTAGCCTGTTATCCCCGGGGTAACTTTTATCCGATGATCGTCGCCTGCGTCTAAAGCATGGCGGCGGTTCATTATGTCCTACTTTCGTATCTGCTCGGGATGTCCCCCTTGCAGTCAAGCTCTCTTATGCCATTACGCTATCGGCACGGTTTCCATTCGCGCCTAGAGAACCTTTGAACTCCTCCGTTACTTTTTTGGAGGATAGCGCCCCACTAAAACTACCTACCACGCACTGTCTCTGTAGAGTGTTGCTCTACGGGTTAGGAATTACAAGAATACAGATGGGTATTTCACTGACGAGTAACAATAAACCGAAATCTATTGCTCAAACCTCTCCCCACTATTCTACGCAGTATGCTCATAACCCCAATACGAAGTTATAGTAAAGCTCCACGGGGTCTTTCTGTCTTTCTGCAAATAGCCGGCATCTTCACCGGCATTGTATTTTCGCCGGACTCCTCCCCGAGACAGAACCTGACTCGTTACGCCTTTCATGCGCGTCCAGAATTATTGGACAAGGTATTTCGCTACCTTAGGACCGTTATAGTTACGGCCGACATTCACCGGGGCTTATATAATCCAGCAGTACAGAATTACTTCCATACCACCCTTCATACTTAACCTTCCGGCATTGGTCAGGCGTCACCCTCTATACATCCCCTTGCGGGTTCGCAGAGAGCTGTGTTTTTGGTAAACAGTCGGTCAGACATCTTTCGCTGCGGCCTCTCAAATGAGAGGCAGGGCATATTGCTAACGTACGCCCGCTTTTTTGCCGAGTTCCTTGGGGAGCATTCATCCGTTCACCTTGGTCTTCTCGACCTGGCCACCTGCGTCAGTTTTGCGGTACGGTCGTGCAGAGTATTACTACGAAACTTTTCTTGGAAGCGTGCTCATGTGTCTTGATATATCCGAAAACATATCTAGCTTCATTGCTTGGACTTGTGTACCAGGGATTTGCCTCTGATACATCCTCACAACAAAAAAGTAAAATCCAATTATTCTCACACACTACTACCCTCCGTCATTCCTTCGCTAAACTACACGGGGACGGAATATTAACCGTCTGTCCATCAGGTCCGACTTTCGTCATCCCCTTAGGCCCGCCTAACCCTCAGCTGATTATCATGGCTGAGGAAACCTTGGCCTTTCGGTGTGCAGGTTTCTCACCTGCATTGTGGCTACTCGTGCTAGCATTCTCACTTGTGTACGCTCCACTGTGGGTCACCCCTTCAGCTTCGGCGCATACACAACGCTCTCCTACCGCGTGTCTTACGACACACCCTCAATTTCGGTACTATGTTTAACCCCGATTATCTGCGGCGCATATTCTCTTGATAAGTGAGCTGTTACGCTTTCTTTAAATGATGGCTGCCTCTAAGCCAACATCCTTATTGTCTGAGAAATTACACCTCCTTGCTTGTACTTAACATAGATTTAGGGACCTTAATTTGAGATCTGGGCTGTTTCCCTTTTGACTGATGAAGCTTAGCCCTCATAGTCTGACTGCCGATATCTTAACCTGTGGTATTCGGAGTTTGATAGGGTCAACGAGATTTCTCCCTATTTGACCCTTCCAGTGCTCTACCCCCACAGGGAACTATCGACGCGAGTCCAAAAACTCTTTCGGAGAGAACCAGCTATTTCCAGACTCGATTAGCTTTTCACTCCATACCTCAAGTCATCCGAAGGAGTTGAACTACCTACCGGTTCGGGCCTCCTCATACCTTTCGGTATAATTCACCCTGCTCAAGGTAAGCTCGTCTGGTTTCGGGTCTTATGCGTACTACTATCGCGCTTATCACACTCGGTTTCCCTCCGGCTCCGCGAAAAATCGCTTAACCATAGGCAGCACACATAAACTCGCTAGCTCATTCTTCAATAGGCACACCATTGTGGAATTACTCCCACTTTGATTCTTTGTAGACATTTGGTTTCAGTTCTATTTCACTCCCCTCTCGGGGTTCTTTTCACCTTTCCCTCACGGTACTAGTTCGCTATCGATCTATATATATATTTAGTCTTGCCGGTTAGTTCCGGCGGATTCACACAAGCTTTTCGTGTCTTGTATTACTCAGGAGTAATAGTAAAAGTTGTCTACATTTCGTATACGGGACCATCACCCTCTATGGTTGTACTTTCCAGTACATTCTACTATGTAAACAATTTGTAACTTTTTATTGTCGTTGTCGACAAAGACCTACTATCCTACTACCCCACATAATTGCTTACGTGGTTTGGACTGTTCTCTTTTCGCTCTCTACTACTAAGAGAATACGGTTGCATACGCAACATTCTTTTATTTTCCTTCAGGTACTGAGATGTTTCACTTCCCTGAGTCTACTCCGTTACATCTTTCAATGTAATGGTACTGCTTGTTGCAGTGGGTTTCCCCATTCGGACATTTCCGGATCAAAGGTTGATTATCGCCTCCCCGAAACTTATCGCAGATTATCCACGTCCTTCATCGCTATATATAGTCAAGGCATCCACCAAACGCCCTTTCTTCCCTTAACGGGAAACGAAAGAACACATGTTTGTCTATTTTTATTTTGGTTCTTTTTTTGTTTTGCTCTCTTTACGATCTCACCACAATTACTTCTAGTGAACGACATAGTGAACGAACCACTATGTTATTGCTCAAAAATACAATGTTATTAAATGCTTTCGCATTCAATGAAAATTGCCTTTGCTATTGTATTGTCATACGCTGGTTTAAGTGCAAGAGCTATAAGGGGCCCACGCAAAAATCTTTTTTATGTTCCCACATTGTCATACAATGTGTGATTAAGAAAGCTAAAAGTGTGAAGGCTCACTTCTAACATTACTTACTCACTATACCCTCGTACGACACACTATGTCAAGGAAAATGAGAAAAAAACAAACCCGCCCTAAAAGGGCGGGTTTGTTAAAAAACAACCTAAATAATCTATAGATTATTCACGCATTTCTTTTTTTGTTTTTTCAATGAATTCTCTAGCAGCATCTTGTCCACCAAGACCAAATGAAAGGCCTAATGCAAGAGACGCAGCAGCAATAGCACCGAAAATAACAGTTCTGAGGATATCCGCAGCGATACCAAGCTGAGTAAGAGCAATAATCACTGTGAAAATGATTACCGCATACTTAGCAGTAGTTGCAGCCATCGCACCGTTTACATGAGCACCACGAGATGCTCCTGACACCACTCCTGAAAGAAGGTTAGCCACTAGTAAACCGATAACAATGATAATACCAGCAGAAATTACACGAGGAATATATCCTAGTACATCATTTTTGAGATACTCAGTGATGGCGGTAAGACCAAGCACGTCTAGTGAGATCATTAAACCAAGTACTATTACAAATATTTGAATGATAACGCCGAAAAATTTTCCAACGTTTACTTTCATCCCCATACGTGAGGTGATTTCTTCAAGACCAAGATTTTTTAGAGCTTCGTCAATGATAGAAACTTGCTTAAATACAATCATGATAAATTCTTTTACTAGCCATCCTATTACCCACGCAGCCACAAAAATGACAATCGCAAGTATTAAAGTAGGAATAACATTAAGAACACCATAAAAAGTATCCTGCACATTACTAAATCCGGATAGATATGTGTTCATACAATATGATTAAAATAATTATTATAACCATGCAACTTTAGTTGACACGGTATATGAAGTATACTCTATTTTTGTAACATACGCATTGCTATGCCAATGGCAACTGAAAACTCAGGCCCCACTTTTTGTAAAATATCATTAACATTTTTCTGATGAGCCACATAGAGAAATGGATTCGCGTATTCAACCGCCACAGGTATATTCTCTTTAATTTTTTGATACAGCCCCCCAAGAGTACTCCCTCCCCCAGTAAGAACAACTCGCCCAATGGCATGATGATAGTGTGACTCAAAATCTTGCATGTTGATATTGATCTCACTAATTAAATTATCAATAATTGCATTCATACTTTCACGTAACTCTTCATGTGGATGTTCAAGTCCGTATTCTCTTTTTTTAAGTTCAGCATCCTGAAATGCAATTTTTTCAGAATTCATAATCACATGAGTAAGTGTTTCCCCTCCTTGATCTATAAAAAATGACCGAAACACAATACTGTGCAATACAATATAAAATTTAGTTGTCCGAGCACCAATATCTATAATGAGTGTTGGTGCATGGGTTTCTTTTGTAGTAGACCGCAACGCAGAAAATATTTCAATCTCGAAGCGTGGGTTAAGCATTTGTAATTCACTTGCAATTGATTTGTATAAATTAAGAGTAGTATTTTCTACCACAGAAAGTACAAGTGTACGAGTATCAGTATTTTTTTTCTCTAGGAGTGGAGTGTCTCTTCCACCGACTGTAGTGAGTTGGTTCTCTTCAATATCACTAAACAATTCAGGCACAGGAAACCATTCAAATGTTACATCCTGCAATGGAACAGGAATATGTTTATTTGCTTCTATGTCTATAACTTCTCGCAAACTTTCATCCGACATTTGTGGTACTGTAATTTGTTTTACATAACTCGATCTAAAAGGAAGTGAAAAACCAAAAACAGTTGCTGTGGTTTTCGATTCACGCATAAGATACGAAAGAGATTTTTTTATAAGTGAAACAGTAATTGGCACTGACTCACCAATTGCAATTTTTTTTTCTTCTACTTGTGGGCCAAGGGCGAGTGACCCGTAGGTATCAAGAACTGGCCCATCGCTACTTTGATGTAATTGAACTATTTTTATAGCTGAGGTTCCAACATCAATTCCAAGAACTGATTCTTTTTTGCCTACATGTAAAATATTTTTTAGAGAATCAACAATAGTCATAATGTCAAATATACTGACAGTGTACCATGTTCTTATGAATCTCTTTGTGTTTATTAAAAAATATTTCCGAGTGATAAGCACTGTTATTTTTCCAAAAAGAACATATACACACATACGTAGTATGCAACACGCAATGCCCATGCGTATCACATATCACAATGGCATATACTCACTCACCAAATACTCAGATAGTAAATCTATTCTTCTTGCGTGTAAATATGAAAATGATACAAAAGCAACCCAGATGATTGCAACATATCTCTCCCGTGGCTTGAGCGACATTCTTTTAGATATTGATAGTGATGAGATACTTCACACACAAAAACATTCTCGTGTAATACACATTGCTCCTATACCGCCAAGCGCTACTCGTATTAAAACGCACGGCATAGATCATCTTACAAATATAGCCACCCTCTGTGTGAACGCATTAACTCCTACATACAACATACGCGTACGCCCAATGTTTGTATACAAAAAAAATGTTTCTGAACAACATACATTGAATAAAAAAGATCGCCTAAAAAATATGATCAATGCATTTGATTGTAATACCCTACCTCCAAAAGAAGACCTCATCATTATTCTTGACGATGTGACCACCACTAACGCAACTATAGTATCCGCAAGAGAAACCCTTGTAAGAAAAGGACACACTCATGTACTTTGCATTGCATTTGCTCGCGTGTACTAATTGCACATACATATCGTGTCTCTAGCATGTATACACTTAAATATAGTATGATAGAAAAATAATACTATGCCTAAAAAAATATCCAAGAAAAAAATAACAAAAGAAAAACCAAAAGAAAAAAAAGCTCGTTCCACCCCCATATTGAAATCACATACATCGCCTACTCTTCCTGTGCATATTCCTGAAGAGAAAAAAAGGTATACACCAACACCACATGCACCACGCATATCATTTATAAAAAAAATAGTACTCTCAATTGTCATACTTCTGCGTGAAATAATAAAACACACAATGGCAAACAAACGAATAAGTTTTATCCTCGTGGTGATGGTAGCGGTGCTTTGCTACGGGTGGTACACCTACCGAACACACATAGCTCAAAAGGCATTTAATATATTTAGTGCTATTCAAATTCCAATAGAAACAGAAAATGAAGAGACAATAACTCTTGAGAATGGGTATCTCGAGATAGAAGAAAATGGATCGTACATCATAGAACGAAAAAATGTTGTATCAGGAAATATTTCAGAAGATACTATTCGCGATTATGCTTCAATACTTATATTTCGTTCTGCTGGTACTGGAACTTTTTTTACTGCTCTCATTGTTGATGGAAATACAAACACACTGTATCAAGATTCGCTGGGAGATCGTATCCGTATCAAAAATATAAAAATCAAAGATAAAAAAGTGATTGTAAATTATTTAGATAGATACCCTCACGAACCGTTTTCCACTGAACCTCATATTGCATACACAAAAACATACGAAATACGAAATAATAAACTTGTGGTCGGACATTATTAACTAGTACTTTAAAACAGTTCGAGATTGCTTTTATACATATCCTTGTGCCCTGAAATTTTTCTTGTCGTATCTGTACGACACAATGTTTTAAGTGAGTTTTTGTCTTTCACCCATACAGATCCATCCCAATATTCAAGTGGTTCAATATTTGTTTTGTATAATGCTTTTTCTGCATAACATGTACCAAAATAAAAATATGTTTGCTTTGTCTTTTTCATGGAACGAATATAATCAAGAGCAAGCCACATGCCAAGAGAAGATTTTTGATACTCTACATCATAAAAAGAAAACCAATAGTGCGAACACACATCGTCCCCAGTGATAAGAATATACGCCTGTGCTACCCCATCTTTTTTGTATACTACCACTTCTTTAATAATGCCAAAATCCAATATCAATTCGAGACGCTTACGCGGCATAACCAACCCATGTGTTTTTTTAAAATATGTAAGTGATACATCAAAAAAATGTGTATCATGTCGTATATCTGCAACAGAGAGAATTTCTTTTTCAAATACATCGTCAAATTTTTTAAATACTCTTTTATTTTCACTTGTTTCTTTCCACTGTTGCACTGGATATCGTGCACTGCGTGCCATATAAAAAATATTTTTTATTCCTTTCGCGGCAGTAAATGGCAAATATCCCGCGTTATATATATCAGACAGTGTATCTTTTTTTTCTTTTTCTACATACAAACAATATGCAAAGGAATATGTTTCATACGAATGTCCAAATTCAAATGTTGATTTTTTCATATTTTATTATATAGGAAACATTTTTTCTATGATAGCAACGCACTGTGGTATGCATCCTCCCAATGCACCAGAAGAAAGGAACAACACAACTGAATCATCCCCAATCTCTCGAGTAAGCGTTGAGATCATTGGTTCTGTTTCTCTAAATCCAAAAGATATTATGTTTGTTTTTTGTATACGATGAACAATCTCTTCAAGAGATAATTTTTGTCCTGTGAGGTGATGTGTTGGGTCGGTGTAAACATATACAGCGTGCGCACCTTCAAAAGAAGTGTCATACCAATGCACCGCATTCGGATCCCGCCAAGAAAAAGTATGCGGTTCAAACACGACAAACAATTTTTTATCTGGAAAGTGCTCTTTCATGGCATACACCGCAGAGCGAGTTTTTTCATCCGAAGAGCCAAATCCTTCATATATAGGAATACGAGTTTTTTTGCTTTTTAGATCCAATCGTCTGGTGAGTGCTTCAAATGTTGCAACCGCATGCTGTGCTTGTTGTATGGTAATTTTTTTTGTATGCAAAAGAAATGAGACACACCCAATAATATTTTGGGCATTATGCTTACCTAATAGTGAAGTTTCAAATGTGCCAAGTGTTTCTCCTTTGTGTGTAATAGTAATTATATTTTTTACACCTTGTGACACATAGGAACCAACATAATCTGCATCTGTGGAAAATCCATAAGTAACTGCATGTGTAAACCAAGTTGTTTTTCTATTTGTTTCATCATCAATACAAACAAAACACATACCATCATCTGGAAGAATATCAATGAGTGATTTAAATTGTGCGATATACTCTTCATGTGTTGGATATATATTAATATGATCGTGCGCAAGAGCTGTGAGAAATACATAGCGTGGGTGATAATGTAAAAATTTTGGGCGATTATCCCAATTTGATGTTGGATATTCATCTCCTTCAAAGACAAAATGATTAGTGCTCCCAATAGCGACATTCACTTTTGGGGTTTTTGTTGACGCTCCAATAAAATATCCCGTATCGACCCCAGAACTTTGCAAACACCATGCAATGAGAGCAGAACATGTTGATTTACCAAAACTTCCTGCAACGACAATGCTTTCAGTTTTATTTTTCGTAAGTATATTCAACACTTCAGGAAATGAAAAAACATTGACTCCTTTTTCTTTTAATTCATACGCATACGCCACTTCATCATTTGTTTCAGGAACAAGACCGGCTGACTTACCTATCACGATACAATCAACATCATGAGGAATATTTTTTCTCGCGTATGGAAATACATATGATATAGTATGTTCCTCTAAATAATCTGAGGCTGGTGGATATACATGTGCGCTATCACTTCCTGTCACTGTGTGCCCTGCATCAAGAATAAGTTTTGCAACCCCACTCATACCTAAACCTGCCACACCAATAAAATGGTATTTCATACTCTACTATAACAGTAAAATACTTTTTCGTACACATGCTATCACTGTTTAGATTTAAGTCCAATATACATCAATGTTGCATCATCAGGTTTTAGTGGATTCTTTTCTAATTCATTAAAAAAATTATTCCATACTGTTTCATTCTTGGGGAGCTCTTTTGTTTTAGAAGCATATATCTTCAAAACATTTTCTTGTTGTATAAATGTTTCATGCACAAATCCAAAGTACACCAAAAATAATGGTGCCATCACTTCTTTCAATAAAAATTTTATATTAGAATGCTTAGTCGGCATATACATATATCGCTCTTCTAAAAATTCATCTACTATAGTAGCCACAGATGTATTTTGATTTTTCTCAAGAAAATCATATGCCGTACTACATAAATTAATGAAATGTAGCTTTCCATGCTCTAATGGTATATTTTTTTCCTTAAGCAAGTTGGTATATCTATACATGGTATTTGAAATTTCATTAGAAAGATCTACATAGTCTCCTTTTTCATTTTCTTTTTGCATAGCATGGAATCGCTTACTAAATTCTTCACATATATCATAAATCATATTTCCCATAAAATCAGACTCTTCTCTGTTTCTTTCTCCCCAAAAATGTTTCCACTCATCTGCCACACCTTCTATTTCTTCTTTGGAAATTGTTTTGTTATCAATCAAAAAAGACGTCGAAAAATATCTGTTTCCAAACCAATGCTGGAAATCCTGGATAAATTCTTGCATGTTAATTTTTTTTATATTATCTGTTATGCCATCCGTTGTAAGAACAATACCACCTACATCATCTCTTGGAATCTGTTTTATATGAAGATACGAATCAGATATAATGTCTTTTATTTTTTGTTTAGTTTCTTGTGAACCTCGTTCAATATCAATAAATGCAACATCTCGTGGTAAAGTATTAAACAGTGCTGGTGTATGTGGAGCTTGAAAATATCGATACCCGTTAAGTGGATGAATATCTGAAGACGGTGAATGCACATACGCCTGCGAATCCCCCATATGTATTGCTGTTATCGGTTCTCCAATTCGCACACATGATATGGTAAAGTGGTTTTTTTGAGAAAGAAGAAATGTACTCTGATTAGAACTAATAAATTTTTCATATAATAAATTAAATGCATTGCGAACTTCATCTGCAGTCATTGTTTCTTCATCTGGTTTAAATCCGCATTCTGCCAATGTGGTATCTGTACTAATATATGTAGAGAATTTTTTTACTAAATCATGTGCCTGACTAGGACGATCTCCAGAACTTATTGATACACCATCAAAAACTCCATAGATCCCAAATTTTTTATTAAAAAACCATCCATCTTGATTAATGCCTTCTTTTTCTCCAATAATACCGCGAAAAATATCAATAGATTTCACCGATCTATTTTCATCTTCAAAAGAATAATATCTATGTTTTCTGTTTTTATTTCTTTTTAATTTCTTAGAACTTTCAAATGCTGGCGCAGGTATTCTTTGTATTTGTTCAGATAATACAACAGGAGCAGGCGGCTCCGGTTCTGGTTTGGGACGCACGGGCCTTCGTGGTGAAACATATTCTGTCATATGTAAAATATACCACTAAAAACTACTTCACCTCTTTCCAATCAACTCCTTTTTCTAAACGAATCTGACACACTCGAGCCACTTGATCTTCTCTTCCACTTCCTTTGCGATAGAGCATATAGTGTCCTTTATTTTTTTCTGAATAATTTTGATGATATTCTTCGGCTTCAAAAAATGGTTTTACTTCTTCTAATTTCACTGCGATAGGTTTTTCATAAATACCACTTGCTTCAAGTTCTTGCAGTGCTTCGTGTGCAATTTGTTTTTCTGCATCGTCTTTGTAATAAATCACTGGCTCATATTGATGTCCTCTATCTGCAAATTGTCCTCCTCCGTCTGTTGGATCAATGTGATCAAGAAAAAATTGAATAATTTGTTTAGCAGATGTTTTACTACTGTCATAGACCACTTCCACTGCTTCACGGTGAGTAGTGTTGTGAGAGCATACATCTTCATAGGTTGCGTGATTTTTATCTCCACCAGTGTATCCACTAGTAACAGTCATAACCCCATCAATTTTTTTTAGATCACTTTCAACACACCAAAAACAACCCCCTGCAAGTATTAGTTTTTCTGTCATATTATGAAACGAATTGTTTATACTCTCCGTATCCTTCTTTCTCCATATCTTCAAATTTTACAAAACGAAGAGATGTTCCGTTGATACAATATCGAAGCCCTCCTGATTCTTCAGGGCCGTCTTCAAACACATGCCCCAAATGAGAACCAGCAACAGAACTTCGCACTTCTATGCGTCGCATACCGTGTGATGTATCATTAATAGCCTTTACCATTGCCTTATTAATTGGTTTTGAAAACGCAGGCCATCCACACCCACTATTAAATTTATCCGTTGATGAAAAAAGAGGTTCTCCTGAAATAATATCAACATAAATACCTTTTTCATAATGTGAATCCAATGGGTGAGAATATGGAGCTTCTGTTCCCGCGTGTTGTGTAACATCAATTGTGTCTGAATCCATTTCTGCAAGTTTTTGTTTTTTTTGTTCTTCAGTAAATTGTTTCCAATCGTTCATATGCCATGATAGCACAAACGCGCGGAAAAGAATAGATTCTTTCCGCGCGTTTGTTTTTCTAAACCTCTAACAAATACTATTATTAGTACCCTCCGTTAGATGATTTGTTTTCGTAACGATTGCCACCTCCGCCGTAGCTTCCGCGTGAACCTCCGCCGTAGCCTCCGCGTGAACCTCCGCCGTAGCTTCCGCCACCGCCTCGATATCCACCTCCGCCACCGCCTCGGTATCCGCCTCCACCACCACCTTGTGATCGATTAGGATCTTCAGGACGAGCTTCATTAACTGAAATAGCGCGCCCATCAAGTTCTGTGTTGTTAAGTGTGTCAATTGCTTTTTGTGCGCCAGCCTCATCGGCCATTTCCACAAAACCAAATCCTCGTGAACGATTAGTCCCATGTTCACGAATTACACGAGCAGAAGCAACTTCTCCTGCTGATGCAAAGTAAGCTTGTAATGACTCGTCAGTAGTTGCCCACGCAAGACCACCGACATATAATTTTTTGTTCATAAATATCAAATATCAAAATCAATAATAATAACGTAAGCTCACTTGCACCGTCAACATTGTAACAATGTAGTTATCTCTTACAACTGTAGTATAAGGCATCCACTCATCAATAGCTAGTCAATTGTTTGTTTGCCTCGCCAATATGGCGCAAAGCGTATCATCCACGCATACACATGTGCCATAATCCAAGAAACACCATCGGTACGCATTTGTTTATACACCATTGTTTGAAATTCTTTTCTAGTGCCTTTAAAAAGTATCTTCCCATGTTTAAAACAATAGCTACAAAAATCAGCCCGTTCACGAACACCTGTATCTTTTTCTTCAGGCATAAGACACATCTGACACATATTTGTTTTTTTGCATTCTTTTTTTGTATTATTGTGTTGCATATACTAGTATTCTACAATACACTCATACTATGAATTACGATATATCCATAGACACATCCACATGCACACACACAGAACACACTCTAAAAAAGTTAAACGCCCACTACCCTACCCAACTCATTTCTCCGTATAATGAAATACAAAAGCGTATACCAGTAGTATTGAATGCTCAATACAAAAATCCAAGCAATATGCGCCTTGATGCTCCCAATTTTTTTTCTTGTTCTTCGCTTGTTTCATATCTGTATCGTGGTATATACATACCTTCAATTTCAATAGACAAATATCTCTATGTTAAAAATTTAAAAAATATCCCCCAACCAAAAAATAAAAACGATTGTGTGTATGGAGACATGGTGTTTACCAACACTGGTAAAGGAAACATATATTACGAAAGCGTTGAGTATATTCCAGGAACAAAAATACCTGAAGGGATTGACCATGTTGGTATGTACCTTACAGAAGATACGGTAATTCACGCGTCACGAGCAAACCCCCACGGTATCGAAATTCAATCGTATGAAAAATTTTTAGAAATTTCAGGCACATGTGTCGGATATGGCCGATTAGTAAAAAATATACATGAACCTCGTTATTGTATATCAATACCCATTAACGCAGACATATTTTCTACTCATAAAAAAGGTGCCGATCTATACTTTCACACACAAAAACACATTTTAGAGATTATAAATTAAAATCTTGTTATAAAAAAGGTATACCCTCTCTTTATTGTTGGTCGTGTAATTTGTTTTTTTCAATAATTAACTTACATTAACCCCACAACACATTTTTATATAAAAATATGTTGTATAATTAAATATGGAAAAAGCACCAAAAATACAAACAACACAAGAAGCAGTAGAGAGCTTTTTTTATGGCCAACTTGTTGCGGCAAAAACTTTTTTATTAGTAACAACTCTGCTGAAAAATAAAATTAACCCAGATGAAATCAAACCAACATCATTCAATATAGGTGCCACTGAATATAAAATAAAAGAAGACCAGGATGATATGTTGGTTCTTATATACGCAAAGAATAAGAATTTAACTGTAGAAGAAACCCTATCCTTATTAATCAAAAATCGCGAAAACCCAGAACAATATGCACATATCGCGGCACTTAAGGAATTAGATCAAAAAAAAAGATTAGATGACGATATTTTCTCGTTTACGAAATAAACTAATAGAGTATGAGCGCTACACATACCACTATTGTATTTACACTAATACTACTTGGTATTGGTGGTGTGTGGTTTGCTTCCCTACACATGTCAGAAAAACAAAAAATAACTTCTGAACAAAGTACAATTCTTCAAAATACAATGAATGCAATAAAAAATGGTCGCACAGCAGTAGCAAACGATATACAAATTATTGCAACAGGTATGTTTAATCCTAATGCTGAAGGATCAGATGCATTACATCGTGGATGGGGAGGGGTATCACTTGTGAAACAACACGACACACACCACATTATTTTTTCAGATTCATTCAAAGTAACCAATGGTCCAGATTATAAACTCTATCTTGTGCCGAAACACAATATAGACACAGAAGAAAAATTCAATACAAATAAGAAAAACGCTATCCGCGTTGCAGATGTGAAACAATATAGTGGTATGCAAATTTTTACCCTTCCCTCTGATTATGTTGTTTCAGAAACACTAAGCATTGTGATATGGTGTGAATTTTTCAGTCAATTCATCACCACTGCCAATTTAAAAATAAATAAAAATTAATTATCTATTTATTTCTTGTGATAATGTCATGTTGCAATTGTACAGATTTTTCGTGTATCAATAGATATAATTTTTTCAATTTTTGTTGCAATATTTTGTCTGTGGTTGCAGTATATTTTTTTAATACTTCATCTTTGCGACCGCGTTGAATAACAGAAATGCCACTGGCATATTTCAATTGTGCAATTTGTCTTATGAACGAAAAGCGTGTATTAAGATGACGCAAAAAACTTCTAGATACTGGAATATGATTCAGTATTTTTTTTAATTCATTAATAAATATTGGATCCAAGTATGTTAAATACTTACATGGAGGAAATTGGTTAGTTTCCTTAGCTTTAATATATGCATTCGTAAATGAAAAAATAATATCTGTATCTTGATTATTAATCTGTGTTCTTATAGAAAAAATTGTATTTACATGTGCAATGAGTGTATCCAATGCATCACTGGGAATAATATTTTCATTTCTAATTAATGCTTCTATGGCATTATAATTTTCTATATAATTTTTATTGAGTAGAAATATTTTTATATGATTTTCAGAAAATAATTTTTTTGAAATCAATTGTTTGCATATCAACACATTCAGGTTCGTATCTTTTAACACAATAATAAATTTTTTTTCTCCATTTTCACTATTTATTTTTTTTATTTGGTTGATTATGTTTTCTATTTTTTGTCTTGCAAACTTCTCTTTTTTTTGTTGTCCCCCACTCCTACGTGTTTCTCTGCTCATATTTAATTATACCAATATAAATTGTACTGAAATATAACTATGTATAGAAAAAACGATGCTTGACATATTTGTATAACACTTTGAAAATAAAAACCCCTCTCTCCAAATTGTTAACAATTTGGAGAGAGGGGTAGACGGATCACCTCCTTTTGTTTGTTGATTTACTTTATTATACACCTATTTTTAAAATTGCAATACAAAAAATACACAAATATCCACATTTTTAAAAAAAGACAACCCCCACACACACATCATTAAAATTGCCTAAAATTATACAAAAAAACGCACACCTTTCGGTGTGCGATATTTACTTCTTTTCCGGTGGGGAGAGTTTCAAAAGAAACTCAAAAAAATTTTTTAGACCCCCCGGTGATTTATCAAATTCATCGAGAAATCTTTTGAAAGGGTTTTCATCTGATGAAGATACCGCTTCTTTCTCCTTGGGGGGGTCATCAGGGCGTATTATACTATTGCCATACTTTTTTAGTTTTTCTGGTGTAATAACAAATTGTTTTTCTTCTTCCATTTTTTTATCTCCTTTTTTAATGTATTTAATTAATTATAAACTAAAAACTCATGATTGTCAATGTATACACCCTGTATGCTGTATATAATGAAAATCTAAAATTTTGACAAATAAAATGCCCCATCCCTTTTACTTGTGTCTAAAATGATATTTTATGAAAAAATTTGCAAGAAAGGGTGGGGCGAAGTAAAGATCCATGATTTATAATCATGGATCTATGATTATAAATCATATTTTTCTCCTTTATTTTATTATTTAATAATTAGTATACCTATAAAACTTAAAATAGCAACAGAAAAATTTTAAAATAAATGTGCCCAGTCTTTCTTGTCTGCAGAGAGACGGAGAGACCGGGACACGTGTATCTTAATTATACGCTTGTATTCACAATAAAAAATAAAGATTTCCACTGTGTATATGTATCGAAAATTGTCTAAAATTATACAAAAAAACGCACACCTTTCGGTGTGCGTAACTTACTTTTTTTGCTTCAGTTTTATTTTTTTCAGTAACAGCTTTTTTTAGTAATTTTTTTTGTTTTTTTCTTTGTTTTTTTCTTTGTTTTTTTCTTTGTTTTTTAACTCTTCTAAATCTTCTAACAACTCTTTTTTTTGTCTCCTTTTATTAAAGTGGTGTTGAACGCTTTCATATGCGTGAGTAGTAATCTTAGCACCTGCAAGTATTAAAAGGTTAACTACTTCAATGTGATCATACTGGGCAGCCATACGAAGTGCGTGCCCATTATCTACATTGATATCAGCTCCAGCTTCAATTAGAAGTTTAACTATTTCGGTGTCTCCACGTTGAGAAGCCCAAATAAGTGCGTGCCCATTACCTGCATTAACATTAGCCCCAGCTTCAATTAGAAGCTTAACTATTTCGGTGTGTCTTTGCCATGCAGCGTCTATAAGTGCTTTGTCATCGTTTGCATGAACATTAGCACCTGCTTTAATTAGAAGTTTAACTATTTCGGTGTCTCCACGTTGAGAAGCCCAAATAAGTGCCTTGCCATCATCTGCATTAACATCAGCCCCAGCTTCAATTAGAAACTTAACTATTTCGGTGTCTCCACGTTGAGAAGCCCAAATAAGTGCGTGCCCATTATCTGCATTGACATCAGCTCCAGCTTCAATTAGAAATTTAACTGCTTCGGTGTCTCCAGTTGAAAGAGCAATGCGCAATTTTGCTTGAATATCTGGATTTTTATTTTTTTCAAAAAACATATAATTTAATTATACCCACATTTTTAGATAAAAACACCACTTATACACACATCATTAAAATTGTCTAAAATTATACAAAAAAACGCACACCTTTCGGTGTGCGATATTTACTTCTTTTTTGCTGGCGAATCTCCCGCCAGCAAGTTGATAAATCTCATGCCCTTAGGCATGGCGTTTTAATTCCCCTTTTTTTTTTCAAATGTTCTTGAAATATTTTTTCTGCTCCATAATGTCCATGTGATGAAGCATATTCAATGTCTTTTCTATAGACATTGGTCCCTGCTTGTAACAATAATTCAATAACTTCATTATTGTCATTTGTAGTGGCAAAATGAAGGGCGGCACCGCCAAATTTACAAACATCAGCTCCAGCGGCTATTAATACTCTAACCGTTTCTGTATAACCACAGGTAGAAGCACTGCAAATTGCCTGGCTGCATTGTGCATTGACATCTGCCCCAGCTTTAATTAGAAGCTTCACTACTTTAGTATGCCCTTGCCCTGCAGCGTTTATAAGTGCTTCGTCATTATTAGCATGAACATCAGCACCGTATTTTAATAAAATTTTTACGGCTTTGGTATGACCATAATACGAAGCACGGAGAAATGCGAAATCACCAGCAGCATGGACATTCGCACCTGCAGCTAAAAGAATTTTGACTATTTCAACATTGCCTCTTGATGAAGCAGAGCGAAGAGCATCATCATTTCTCGCATGGACATTAGCACCTGCTTTAATTAGAAGCTTAACTATTTCGGTGTGTCCTTGCCATGCAGCGTCTATAAGTGCTCTGTCATCGTTTGCATGGACATTAGCACCTGCTTTAATTAGAAGCTTAACTATTTCGGTGTGTCCTCCCCCTGCTGCGTCGATAAGTGCTTCGTCATTATGGGCATGAATATCTGCACCTTTTTTCAATAACTCTTTGACTTTCTTAATCCATCCATTCATTGACGCTTGTATAAGTTGGTCATTTATATTCATTTTATTCTCCTTTTTTAATATATTTAATTAATTATAAACTAAAAACTCATGATTGTCAATGTATATATCCTGTATGCTGTATATAATGAAAATTTAAAATTTTGACAAATAAAATGCCCCATCCCTTTTACTTGTGTCTAAAATGATATTTTATGAAAAAATTTGCAAGAAAGGGTGGGGCGAAGTAAAGATCCATGATTTATAATCATGGATCTATGATTATAAATCATATTTTTCTCCTTTATTTTATTATTTAATAATTAGTATACCTATAAAACTTAAAATAGCAACAGAAAAATTTTAAAATAAATGTGCCCAGTCTTTCTTGTCTGCAGAAGACAGGAGAGACCGGGACACGTGTATCTTAATTATACGCTTGCATTCACAATAAAAAATAAAGATTTCCACTGTGTATATGTATCAAAAATTGCCTAAAATTATACAAAAAAAACGCACACCTTTCGGTGTGCGTAGCTTACTCATTTTTTTTGGGGAATTTCGAAAGAAAATGAATAAAAGATTCAATCGCTTCTGGGGTTGATTCTAATTCATCGAACAATTGATTAAAATGTTTAATTATCGCAGGTTGTTCCTCCGGGGGAGGAACTGTATCTGAACGCTTAGCATCACCTGGGCGGTGTATACTTTTTCCATATTTCTTCAGTGTTTCTGGGGTAATTATTATTTTTTTTTCTTCCATTTTTTTTGATTCTCCTTTTTTAATGTATTTAATTAATTATAACATAAAACCTTATATTTTCAATATATATGTTCTGCCACCCTCCCCACAATCATTAAACAATTTCAGAGTCATCAAGAACGCGCACGAATATTCCACGAATTCTATTTCTGTGTACATCCTATTGGTTTTTTGTCATGTTTCTTAATAAAATTTTTTAAAATAATATTTTCGGCTTTTTTTGATGGTGGGTAGCTATCTTGATATGTTTTATTAAATAAAATATATTTTGGTTGCTTTGGGAAAAAAGCATAAACCTCTACTATTTCGTTTAAATTTAAAAAACTTTGTAGAACAAAATAATTTGTAGTTGAATTTGTGCCATTTATTCTATATTCTGTTTTACCACAATTGTATGATTGAATTCTATCTTTAATCGAATTTATTGTATGCCCTATTTTAAATATTTTACCCTTTATGACAAATACATATACCAATCCCTTTTGATCAATTTTATCAGTATTTATCGGCATCAATTCTAATTTTTCTAATTTACTATTTGGCCTTAATTTGCATAATAAATGAAATTCTTTTTTCAACTCAAAATTAGTAAAAAGAATTTCATTTTTTAATTCAGAAAGGTTTTTTAATGGAGTTATATTTTTATTTTTTTTCCTCAAAGTGGTTTTTTTATTTTTTGGCATAATATTTTTTATTGAAATTTTTAATAAATTCAATTTCATCTTTTGTTAATTTAATATCTTTGAGAATTGGAAGTTGTTGTAATATTCTTATATTATTAAAATTACCATATCTTGTGAGATTATTTAAAAAGATATATATATCATTTTCTAATTCCTTTTTAATTTCTTGTGCTTGTTTTTTGTTTTTGCATTTTATAAAAGCAACACTCTGTGTCATCCCACAATTATCAATAAAAATTTGATACTGATTTGTTAATGATAAAAACACCTTATATCCATTTTGAAATGGATGTGGCTCCTTACTCCAAGAAACCTGTGATGGCGTATGCCATAATTTATATTTATACACTTTTGTTTCTTTTTTGTTTAACAAATATTTTTTTGTATAATGATGCAACATACTGGATGTTTCTATATTATATTTTTCTAGCTTATCATTTCTTATTGTTTTGTCTAAAATAGATTCTACTATTTTTGAAGTATAAAGAGGTACAAAAGAAATATCTTTCTTTATTTTCAATTTTTGTTTATCGCTTATAACATAGTTATTCTCAACAATAAAATCATCTTTATTTTCTGTCTTCTTTAAAAGAAACCAAGTAAAAGAAGACCCCACCTTTGGAAAATATTTTTTTGCTCCATGAATATTTATATGAATAAATTGATAACTAGACAATTTTTTAGGCAAAAAATTTCTATCAGAAAAAGACATCCAATTATTTGGAACTATAAAGAGAATATACCCACCATCTTTGACAATATCTAATGCTTTTTCTATAAAATCTCTTGAGAGATTATGATTTTTTGATGCCCTATTATCAGCATCCATAAATTTAGCGTAAGGAGGGTTTGCAACTATTAAATCAAATTTATTTTCATTAGAAAATGTAAGAAAATCTTGTTGAGTTAAATTGATTGAATTTCCAAAATATTTTTTTAAATTTTTTATTCTTTTTTCGTTTATTTCATTAAAATACAAATTTGATAGATCTGTTTTTGTTCTAATGTAAGCATGAAAATTACCATTTCCACAACATGGATCTAGCACTTTAATATTTTTGTTTTCCCAAAAAGATTCTGGTATGACATCCACCATATCTTTAACACATAAAATTGGAGTACATATATCATTAGCATTAACAAAGTGCGATACATCTTGATTTAAACAATCAAAATAATTTTTAATACTAAATAAATCAGTTCGATCTTTATGTTCAACAATTTCTTCTGAAAAAGAATGTGGAGAGAATAAAAAATGATTATTTTTTATTTTTTTTTGTAAAAGATATTTGGTAGATGTATTCATAATTTGATTATATTCCAGTATACAATACTCCTAAAGCTAGCAATTTACACCACCAAGACGATCCTTTATAGATAGAGATTATTTTAATTTAAAATGTTTTTTCAATAACTATTCCTCTAAATTTTGCCAGTGGTTCATTGTTCATAATTATAGTATATCATTGAGAGTTTTTTATGATGTGTTGTATTTTTGTCTGACAATTTTTAAAAAGAGTCTTATTTGTTTTAAGCTCGTCGCGATATTTTTTTAAAGTAGAATCTAATGCTTTTAAAAATTTTGTTGCGTTTATTGTTTTATTATTTAAAATTTTCCCCGTTCTTATAATTTTCCATCCATTGTAAGTTTCTCCTTGGTGTAAAATTCCACAACGCACATTCTTATAAAAATAAAATTTATTATTAAATATCTGTAAATCCCTTCCTTCATTTTTAAAAAAATCAAAAAACTCCTTTGAACCTTTTCTAGTTGTTTTTTTGTTCCTTTTCTAAAAGCACACAATGTTTCTATCAAAAGGCACGCGCATGTCATCATGGCAAAACCATTTTTATAATTTTTTGTGTATTCACCACAGCCAAAATCATGCGGTTTAATATATCTTTCATATAATCTTTGATAGACTTTTTCAGCAATAAAAATTTTATTATCTCTATTTTCCCATATTTCTCGCATGGTGGTTTCTTTGCAAAATTCCATCTCTCCTACATCCCCAAGCTTTTTATTATCCTTTTTTTTCTTCACACCCCATCATACCAAATACCACAAAAATAGGCGAGTTTACTACAACAAAAATAATCCTTTATTTTACTACTAGTATATCTTGCGTTTGATCTGTAAAATCATTTTCAATTGGTTGTGTTTTGTCTACATCATCTCCATTGCTACTCATACTTGATTATACCAAATAATAAAAAAAAATGAGTTTACTATTGTGGAAAATGATCCTCTCATTTTTTATTTAATTTCTACCAACACTTCATTGCGTGTCATCCACGGAGGAGTCCACGGTGCATTGTATCCAGCGTAAGCAGCGTTTCCTTGTGTGATGATTCCATCACGAGCTAGCATTGAAAGCAATGTTTCTTGTTTGCTTGTAATCCGAGCGTCCGTTCGATACCAAGAAAACTGCATAACCGCATATTTTTTAATGGGAACCTCAACAATTTTTACTCGTGGATCATTTGGTGTGGGGAGAGTGGCAAGAGTGTACGAACGAGGCATACCAAAAGAAATGATTTGAGAATCTCCTTCGTTGCTTATAAATACAGGGGCCGTCATGGCGATATTTTCAGAAACTTTTTTTTCTATCTCTTTTTGCACAATCACAGGTGCCGTCATAGCTATGCTTTCTTTTTTTGTATTATTGCCAAAGATATACCTTGCGACAATAGTAAACCCCGTACTCATCCCTTCTCTGTTAGAAGTAGCGTTTTGCACAGTTGTTTGCGCTACAATATGCGCTGGATATTCTCGTATTTCGTAATCATTCGTTTTCTTTATTACCGTGTACTCTGCCTGCTCAACTCGAGAACCAAAAACCCCCCACAGAGACCACAATACAATGCTACCAATGAAAATAATAAGTGCAATGACGGCAGTGTGTAGCATACAGCAGTATACATCACACGTTTTATAAATTTGAAACATATCTTGTGTATGAAAATACACAACAGTTTGACAAAAAAAACCCCCACTCTAGATACTGAGTGGGGGCTGTGTAATAGTGATATACTATTTAATTTTATTATATATTGAATATAAAAAAACAAAAAAAGAAATCAACACCATAACAAAGATACATTAGAAAAAATATGTGGCGGGAGGATGAGGTCCGCTTTTCGAATCCCTACATATGCAAATAAATTTGCATATTCCCTCTCCTTAAATGAAATTGCGGAGAGGGAGGATTAGGCCACACATAATATTGTTGACTCAATATTTGCGCGACCCCAGCTCGCGATGATTGCCTGTGCTACGCACAACAATCATAACGCTCCGCTTTTCGAATCCCTACATATGCAAATAAATTTGCATATTCCCTCTCCTTAAATGAAATTGCGGAGAGGGAGGGATTCGAACCCTCGAGGGGAGTTAAAGCCCCTGCCACGTTAGCAGTGTGGTGCTTTCGACCAGCTCAGCCACCTCTCCAATGTGCAAATATACACAAGTGAGTGTATTGTAAACTAAAATTCAAAAAAACGATACTACTCTACGAGGTGTGATATAGTATAAGTACTATGAAAAAGAAACAGATGATACTAAAAAAAGGTAGCCACATGAGTGTGCGTCATTTTGCAAAAGATATTGCAATTGTTATTGGTCTCGTGCTTGTGTGGCGTGGCGTATGGTATCTGCTTGACTCATTTGATTACTTTTATTTAAATAGCAATCATTTTTATAGTGGAATAGTTGGCCTTGTTATCGGACTTCTTATATTGTATATTCCTGATCACGATTTAAAAGAAATAGAAAAGTTGTAGAAGAGGTAATTTTTCTTTACAATAGAAATATTGTTCGGGAGAGGTGGCAGAGCGGTTTAATGTACCGCCTTGGAAAGGCGGCGTGCGGGCAACCGTACCGGGAGTTCGAATCTCCCCCTCTCCGCAGTAAAATAAACTGTATACAAAAAAACCACCCCACGTATGTGAGGTGGTGATAGTATTGATGCGCATTTTTGACATGGACATGGACAGGTACATCGTTTCGTTTTTTCGACATGGACATGGACAGGTAAATCGATTAGGAAAAGACCCATTATTAGCAATATGGGAAACCACATTATACCTATAACATCTCCTATCTTGGCTTTATTCATTTTTTTTCTCCTTTTAATTTTATTTAATTCATTATAAAACATAAACATGAATTTGGCAAATATTTCCAATAGATCAAAATGTAGACACAAAAAAACTCACTTGCTGTGCAAGTGAGTTTGGTGTGTTAACTGGGAGGTGGTTGAATTTTCAACCACCTGTTTTGTCTTCTCCACGCATCCTGGAGAAAATTTTTTAAAAAATCTTCTCGATATTCTTTAAATTCTTGATGATTAAATTTTTTATCAAATTTTCCATGAGGAGAAAGTACTCCCCAGTGGTAATTATTGTGAAACAAAAACATCAAACCGTTGTGGTTAATGATTCTAGTTTGGTAAAAATTTTTATCTTTACGATAAAGATTTACGGTTTCTTCCCCTTTTCGAAATACATCGAACCAGGGTAAGGCTGGTTTTATCTTTTCCTCTAAATCAAAATTTTTTTTGAATTCAACAATAGTGTATTCGTGACAATTTTTTTGTGAAACAATGTCACTCCAGACAAATCGCAAATGAGAGGAAATTTTTCCTCTTTGTTTTGTTCCATATTTAATTATTTCTTCCAGGTTGTCGACATCAAATTTTAATCCCATTTTAACTCCTTGTTATTGTTTTTTTCTTTTTATACTATACAACGCAAATAATAATTATGCAATGGTTTATTTCCCCACCACTTCTGCAGAGTACGAGACTCCTGCGTTCCAAAATAAATATGATTGAATATTGAGTTCTTGTCCTGCTTTAATCTGAGCAAGCGCTTCTGCATTGTCATACATGCTTCCATAATTAAAATCTTGATACCACGGACGAATTTTTTTCTGATAGCTTCCTGCGGGGACATTGTCTGCTTTTTCTGCCTCCATTGCGCGTGTAATGGCCTCTGTAAGAGCATATTGGATTATTTCATATGGATGCTCACTTGGGTTTGTATAGCCCAATGTTCCTGAATAAAAATGTGAGGGGTAAATCATAGGAGAAACATGGTCAAAATACTTAAATGCGCTTTCAGCGCTTTGTCCAAGAGTATGTTTTTCGTGTGGGTGGGTAAATATAATTCCAAAAATATCTGCTGAAATAGGAATGTGTTTTACAGAAAAATGATCGTGCACATGTTTAAAAAAAGAATTAATCACTTCATATTTAGTACTACTCCCTGTTGCAGTACGCGCATAGGCAATGTCACGCACGTTACCATCCGTTGGGTATCGCACATAATCAAATTGTATTTCATCAAATCCGTATGCATACGCCACCTCTCCGAGATTGGTAACATATTTCCAATATGTTGTATCTGCTGGGTCTATCCATGAAATTCCTTTATTGTTTTTCCATATAGAACCATCCTGTGTTTGTAATGCTACAGATGGATTTGTTGACACATACAGTGGATCCTGAAATACTGCTACTCGCCCTATAACATATATATTTTTATTATGTAATTGAGAAATAAATTTTTTAATTGATTCTATTTTCCCATTCCACAGTACCAATCCATCGTTATCTTTTATATCAAGCACAATGGTATTGATATGCTCTGCATCTGCCCATGCAAGTATTTTTTCCCGAAACAATTCGCTTCTCCCTGCATGAGCAGAGACAAATACTCCACGCAGATGTATGGGAATTTTTTGACGTGTTATATGTATGAGTTCTTCTTTTTGTACAGAAGACGCAGTAGTGAAAGCAAAAAATGTTGATACAGAAAAAAATAGATCTAACAAAATTGCAAATCCAATAAGAAATAGTAACGCGCGGAATGCACGATACATTTCTTGCATAGATTACTCTTGAAATGGAACTCCTAATGCTGTAAAATATTTTTCTGCAGTTTTTTTGTCTTTAGTGGTGGCAACAATGGTAATACCGAGAGGAAATACATCTGCTACATTTTCTTCTGATGTTTCGCGAAAAATGGTGTGCTCACGAATTCCAATAGAAAGATTTCCCATCGCGTCAATTGATTTTTTAGAAAGCCCTCTAAAGTCTCGAGACCGAGGAAGTGCAATGTGTATTAATTTATCAAAAAAGGCGTACATGTGTTTCCCACGAAGTGTTACAATGTACCCTACATTTTCACCTTCACGTAATTTAAATTGAGCAATAGACACTTTGCTTTTTCGAATGGCCGCTTTTTGCCCAGTTATTTTTTGTAAACGATCAGCAATAAGTTTTATTTTTTGAGCATCTTTACGAACTTTACCAATACCAACTGATACTATAATCTTTGAAAGTCGTGGTGTTTGCATGACATTAGTCCACCCACAAACATCTTTCAAATCTTGAAAAATTGTTTTGTTTTTTTCTTTAGTGAGAATTTGTTGCATACAATATTATAGAGCAGTCTTGCTTTTTTTAGCAACACGCTTTTTATTTTTATTTACGTCGGTGTACCCAATACGAGTTGGTTTTTTTGAAACAGGGTCAAGTAATGATACATTAGAAATGCTTATGCTCAAAAACTTTTCCTTCATCATCCCTTCTTCTCCTTGTAAACGAGGTTTACGATACACAGAAACTTTTCTCATACCATCCACCACCACACGCTTTTTATCTGCAGTAAAAGAAAGTACTTTTCCTGACTGCCCTCTGTGAGAACCTTTAAGAATTATTACTATATCGTTTTTTTTAATTTTCATATATATGTGTATTACACGACTTCAGGGGCAAGAGAAGCAACAGCTTGATATCCGCAAGACACAAGTTCACGAGGCACCGCTCCAAATACACGAGTAGCAAGTGGCTCTCTTTTGTCTTTGCTCACAAGTACAATTGCATTTTGATCAAAACGAATATAGGAACCGTCCGTTCTTCTAAATGGTTGTGACTGACGCACCACGACACCGTATACCATTTGTTTCTTTTTTACTGCTTTGCGTGGCTCTGCAATTTGCACTGATGCTACCACTAAATCTCCGATGCGAGCGTATCTCTTGCGAGTGGCACCAAGTACCTTAAATACGCGAGCAATCTTTGCTCCAGAATTGTCAGACACATAAACGATAGTTTGTGGTTGTATCATATTATTGTGTATGAATCATAAATGATTTTGATTTTGAAATCGGACGACATGAAATGATACTTACTTTATCTCCAGTGGCAACGGTGTTGTGTGGATTATGCACTTTGTATCTTTTTGATACTGTATAATATTTTCCAATACGAGGATGTTTTTTGTATTGTGCTACTTCAACAATGGCAGTATCTTTCATAGCGGTAGAAACGACAACCCCATTCAATTTTTTCTTATATACTGTGTTTGTGGTCGTTTTCTTTTGCATAGTATGTTATACCCTTATTTTTTCTTAGTTTCAAGTTTTTTTACTGTTTTTGTTGAGTGTGTCTTTGTAGCAAGTATTGTCAATCGAGTGCTTATGTGAGCTCTTTTTCTTTTAAGAGTCTTTTCGTTCATGTCGCCTTTTTTAGAAGCAGTAAGACCCCCACGCAAAGAAGCTAATTCTTTGGTAATTTTTTTAAGTTCATCGATAAGCTCTTTCTTATTCAATGATGCTATTTTTGTAAATGATTTATTCATAATAATTATTTTTTCTCCATAAAGGTAACTTTGATTGGTAATTTTTTACCTGCAGATAATACTGCTTTTTTAGCCACTGTATGAGCAATCCCTGTAAGTTCAAAAAGTACTGTTCCTGGAAATACTTCACACTCGTATCCTTGCAAGTCACCTTTTCCTTTACCCATCGGTACTTCTGCTGCTTTTTGAGTCCACGGTCGATCTGGAAATACACGTATCCATACACGACCAGTCTTGCCCACCGCCTGAGAAAGAACTTTACGGGCAGATTCAATGTGATTAGTTCGAATACGCCCATGGGTGAGAGATTTCATACCACAACTACCAAATGCGATAGTTAATCGGCGTGTTGCTACCCGTTTCTTCTTTGGATTGCTACGAGCCTTCTGCCACAATCGATATTTTACTTTTTTTGGAAATAGTTGCATAACAAATGTAATTAATTTTTATTAGTCTTAAACTCATCTCCTTTATAAATCCATACTTTCACTCCAATAGTTCCGTATGAAAGAGTAACAGGTTTATGAACAAATTCAACATTTGCTCTAATTGTTTGCAATGGAATATTTCCTTTTTTGAGTTCTTCGGTGCGGGCAATATCTGTTCCCCCCAGTCGTCCCCCCAATAAAATACGCACTCCTTTTACATCTCTATTTGCCATTACTTTATCTATCATTTGTTTCATAATTTTACGATGTGGCAACCGTTTACGAAGCTGTTCTGCAATCATTTCAGCAACCAGCGTAGGCTCTGATTCTGCTTGTTTTACTTCTACAACACGCATACTTACTTCAACCCCAGTTGAAAATTTATTACGACGCATGTATTTTTTCAATGTGTCAACAATTTCAGTAGTTCCTGAACCATCTTTCCCAATAATAAGTCCTGGACGAGCAGAATGTACAGTAATCACCAAATGATCTTTTCTATCCCTTTCTAAAGTTGTTTTTGATACCATTTTTCCATCAAGAGCTTTTTCAAGAAATTTACGAATAAGAAAATCTTCTTGTACAAACGAACGAATTTGTTTTGCGTTTCTACTAAACCATGTTGTGCGCCATGCCTTTGTAATGCCTAAACGAAAACCAAACGGATGTACAATCTTTGTCATAGTTATGTAAGTTTTACAGTAATATTACTTGAACGGCGCAATATTCTTCCAGCAGATCCACGAGCCCGAGGCATAAATTTTTTAATTACACGACCACTTCCTACTGAAATATGTGAGATAATTTTGTTCGATGTTTTTGGATCTTTCTCTCCTGCATTTGATGCGGCCGATGCAATAAGTTTTGCAATTTGTGCGGATGATTTTTTATCAATAAAAGGAAGTACCTTTAATGCATGTGAAACTTTTTTGCCGCGTATAGCATTGATCACTAATTGAACTTTTTTTGGAGATTGTGCGTAATTGGTAAGAGTGGCTTTCATATATATTATTTTTTACCTGGAGCGGTCGTGGAAGTTGCTGCTTTGGCTGCCTGTGCTGAAGCAATTTCAGATGCTTTTTTTGCAGCTTCTTGTTCTTTTTGCATTTTACCTCCGTGCCGTCTAAAAGTTTTTGATGGAGAAAATTCTCCCAATCTATGTCCTATCATTTCTTCTGTAACCAACACAGCGATATGTGATTTTCCATTATGGACGCCAAATGTATACCCCACCATTTGTGGAGAAATCGTACATTCACGTGCCCACACATTAATAACACCATCACTTGGTTTCCTTTTTTCAATTTTTTTTATAACCTTCACTGTTACGTGTGGTCCTTTTTTTGATGAACGAGTCATACTCTATATAGTAACGATATTATATCTCTATGTCAAACTATCCTTCATTAATAATACTTCTCTTGCGACGTTGTACAATGTGCACACCTGAATACCGTTTTGGTGCTCTCGTTTTTTGTCCTTTTCCAGAAGGTCGACCCCATGCAGTTTTTGCTCGACGCAAACCTCTTCCTGCTCGTCCTTCTCCTCCTCCGTGTGGGTGATCAACTGGGTTCATTGCTGTACCTCGAACTGTAGGACGAATTCCTTTCCACCGTGATCTTCCTGCTTTACCATCAACACGCAAGTGATGTTGGTCATTAGAAGATGATCCGATAGAAGCAAACACTTCCACAGGCACCTTGCGTACCTCTCCTGAAGGAAGTTTAATCTGAGCAAAGTTACCATCATGACCGAGAATAGTCGCAGAGTTTCCAGCAGATCGTGCAATAACCGCAGGCCCCCCAACTTTTAATGCCACATTATACACAAGTGATCCTACAGGAATATTTTTTATTTTAGCTCTGTTTCCAGGAGTAAGAGGTGTTTGATCTGCAGTAATAAGTGTATCCCCCACAGATACTCCCATTGGAGTAAGAATATATTTTTTATCACCATCTTTATATGAAATAAGAGAAATAAAAGAAGTTCTGTTTGGATCGTATTCAATGCTTACTACTTTTCCTGGAACATTTTGTTTCAAGAATAAGAAATCAATATCTCGAAATAATCTTTTGTGCCCACCACCATGATGACGCATGCTAATGCGTCCTTGTGACCTTCCTTGATTGCTATGAATTTTTCGAGTCAATCGCTTCAAAGGACTGTTCCCTTGTGAGAGAAGTTTACGATAATTTGGAAGTACAGTACCTCTGATTCCTGGAGATGTTGGCTTGTATTTTTTAAGAGTAGACATATAGTTATGTAAATGAAATAATATCACCTCGTTTGAGTTGAACAAAAGCTTTTTTTACTTTAGAAGTTTTTCCGATAACTCTTGGATTTGCAGGGTGGCGTTTTAATTTTCCGGCAGCTTTGCTAAAACGAACATCCACTGGTTTTACCTTATATAAAATTGTCATTGCTTCCATTACCAATGGTTTGGTTGCAAATTGTTCAACTGCAAACATGTATATACTCTGTGCAGAAAGTTTTGCTGATTTCTCAGAAGCAATGGGGGCAATAATGCAATTCATTGCATGAATACCACTTGAAACACTTTTTTCTTTTGGCAAAGTTTTTTTTGTCTTTCGTGCTTGGATCATTTTTCTAACTGCTTTCTTTTGTAATGAAAATATCATATATCAGTGTATTACGCGACAATTCTTTTTTCAAGAACTGCAAAGCTCTTTTCTGGGGAGACTACCACCCAACGAGAACCTTGTAGAGCATTTTTCACATTAAGAAGAGACGCTGTTGTGATTTCAATTCCTGGAATATTTGAAAAGCTTTTTCGCACTGCAGTATTTATCTCTGGAAGCACAATAAGTACCTTTGCTCGTGGTGCATGTATTTCTTTTCGTATTGCTGTTAGAAACACTGATGCATTTTTTGTTTTTGGAGTATCCCATGATAATGATTCAGAACATACAAGATGATTGTCGTGTGCTTTTTTTGCAAGTACCATAGCAAGAGCCTTCGCTTTCAATGATTTTGAAATAGTATGTGTATATATTTTTGTATTACGAGGACCGTGAGCAATACCCCCACCTCGCCAAATAGGAGACCGAATAGATCCATGTCTTGCACGACCGAGCCCTTTTTGTTGCCATGGTTTTTTACCTCCACCACGAACTTCTGAACGATCTTTTGTGTGTGCAATTGCTACACGAGCATTTGCATGCATACCTACTGCCACTTGGTGCACAACAGATTCTTTCCATGGTGTAGAAAAAAGATTTTCAGGAAGAGAAACCGTTCCTTTTTTTGTTCCTTGCTGTGTGAAAAGAATTGTTTCCATAATTATTTCTTATATATTTCAACAAGTGTTCCTCGTTTTCCTGGAAGAGACCCACTGATCATGATCACATGCTGTGTTGCATCAATAAACCGTACTATTTTATTTTTGACAGTCACTTTATCTGACCCCATACGACCCGCCATACGCATACCTTTAGGAACACGAGTACGAAGACCTGAACCAATTGATCCTACTTCTCGTTCTGCATGATGATTCCCGTGAGATCTGTTTCCTCCTGCAAACCCGTGCCTTTTTACTCCTCCAGCAAATCCTTTTCCTTTTGAAATGGCAGATACAGTTACTTTGTCCCCAATAGCAAAAAGTGTAGTTGGATCAATGATTGAACCTTTTTCTCCGGTCATATTTCGTGCTTCTTTTTTTACTGTTGGTTTTTGTTTTTTTACAAATGCAGATAATTGTACTGCTTCATACCCATCTTTTTCTTGTGTACGCACAAGAGATACTTCCGTTGGAGAAATTTCAACTAGTGTGACAGGATGTACCCTGCCTTCATCATTGAAGATTTGAGTCATGTACATTTTTTTTCCAATTGCGAGTATCATAATAGATGTAAATAATAAATATATTAAACGATTTGTGCTTCAACAGATACACCTGATGGAATAGACATATTACTTACTGCCTCTACCACTTGATGATTTGGGTTTATAATTTCTATCAAACGTGTGTGTGTTCTCATTTCAAACTGTTCTCGTGCGTCTTTATAGATGAAAGCCGCTCGATTCAGTGTTATTTTTTGAATCTTTGTAGCAAGGGGAATTGGGCCTACAACTTTTGCATCAAACCGAAGTGCAGTTTCTATAATTTGTCGTACCGTCATATCAAGAACACGCGCTTCGTATGCAAGAACTCTGAGACGAAGCTTTGACCCCCCGTCTTTTTTTGATACTTTTGTTTTTGCGCCCGCCATAAATAATTAATACGGCAAATTTATTTAATTATCTTTGTTACCGCTCCAGCTCCTACTGTTTTGCCCCCTTCACGAATAGCGAATCTTTGTTTATCTTCAAGTGCTACTGGAGAAATAAGTTTAATAGTTGCTTTAATGTTGTCACCTGGCATACACATTTCAACTCCAGCTGGGAGAACTAATTCTCCAGTTACATCAGTTGTTCTGATATAGAATTGTGGTTTGTATCCATTAAAAAATGGAGTATGTCTTCCTCCTTCGTCTTTAGAAAGAACATATACCTCAGCTTCAAATTCTATATGAGGGGTCACAGATCCTGGTTTTGCAAGTACTTGCCCACGAGTAATGTCTTCTTTTTTAATCCCACGAATAAGTATTCCCGCGTTATCTCCCGCAAGACCTTCGTTGAGCTGTTTATTAAACATTTCAATACCGGTGACAGTTGTTTTTGCAGTATCTTTAATACCTACAATTTCTATTTCTTCACCAACTTTTACAGTACCTCTTTCAATTTTTCCTGTTACCACTGTTCCACGACCTTCGATAGAGAAAATATCTTCAATAGGCATAAGGAAAGGAAGTGTTGTTTCGCGAACTGGCTGTGGAAAGAATGAATCCATCGCATCTACTAATTCAATAATTTTTGCTGTGTATGTTGCATCTCCTTCTAACGCTTTTAACCCAGATCCTTTGATAACAGGTGCATTTTCGTTAAATCCGTGTTTTTTAAGTAATTCACGCATTTCAACTTCAACAAGTTCAACGATATCGTTGTCCACCATATCACACTTGTTAATGAATACAATCAAGTTTGGTACACCTACTTGTTTTGCAAGCAAAATGTGCTCTCTTGTTTGTGGCATCGCACCGTCAGTTGCAGCAACCACGATAATTGCTCCGTCCATTTGCGCTGCACCAGTAATCATGTTTTTGATGTAATCAGCGTGCCCTGGAGCATCTACGTGTGCGTAGTGTCTTTTTGGTGTTTCATATTCATTGTGAGAAAGTGCAATGGTAATACCACGCGCCTTTTCTTCTGGTGCTTTATCAATTGCATCTACTGCTTTTGCAGTAGCAGAATAACCGTTACCGTGTTTATTAAGTACAGTTAAAATAGCTGCGGTTAATGTTGTTTTTCCATGGTCTACGTGACCAATTGTACCTACGTTGAGGTGTGGTTTTGATCTATCAAATGTTCCTGCCATAATAGTGTGTAAATAAAATATTAAATTAAATAATAATAAACAGCAAAGGATATTTTAAACATTTCTTTTAAAATAGAGCCTGCGCCAATTCACGAAACACGCGAATATCTAAGTGTAGCGAATCAAACAAAAAGAGTCAAGCGTCTACGCGGTTACTCCGCCTCCAGTACGTTTTTTAATTACTTCATCTGCAACATTTCTTGGCACTTCAGCATATTTACCAAACTCCATAGTAGAACTTCCTCTCCCTGATGTCATACTACGCAAACGAGTAGTGTATCCAAACAACTCAGCAAGTGGGACTTGCGCTTTGATAGCTTTCAAATGTCCTCTATCCTCCATTCCTTCCACTTGTCCACGACGCGAAGCAAGATCTCCATTTACATCACCTAAAAATTCCTCAGGAGCTACTACTTCAATTTTCATGATTGGTTCAAGAAGAATTGGTTGGGCTTTTTTACACGCATCTTGAAATGCAATAGATGCAGCAATTTTAAATGCAATTTCTGATGAGTCTACTTCATGATATGATCCATCGTATAAATCAATTGAAATGTTTACTATTGGATACCCAGCAAGAATTCCTCTATCAAGAGATTCTTTTAATCCTTTATACACCGCAGGAATAAATTCATTAGGAATGGCAGCCCCTTTAATATTGTTGATAAATTCAAATCCAGGTTCATATTTTACATTTTTTCCTAATTCTTCAATATCCTGTGGCGTATATTCAGGAAGTGGTTTTGCACGAAGTTTAACATGCCCGTACTGTCCTTTACCTCCAGTTTGTTTTACATATTTTTCTTCACCTTCTGCTTCTCGTTTAATTGTTTCTCGATACGCAACTTGTGGTTGGCCAACCAACGCTTCAACATTGAATTCTCGTTTCATTCGATCAACAAGAATTTCCAAGTGAAGTTCTCCCATCCCCGCAATAACAGTATCTCCTGTTTCTTTGTCAGTAGACACACGAAATGTTGGGTCTTCATCTGAAAGTTTTTTAAGTGCTACCCCCATTTTTTCTTGATCTGCCTTTGTTTTTGGTTCAATCTTCAGTTGTACCACTGGTTCAGGAAATTTTATTTTAGATAGTTCTATAGGATGATTTTCATCACAAAGAGTGTCTGATGTGCGAGCTTCTTTAAGACCAACCGCTGCTGCAATTTCTCCTGCATACACTTTTTTCACTTCTTCTCGTTCATTGGCATGTAATCGCACAATGCGTCCCAAACGTTCTTTATTACGAGTACGCGCATTATAAATATATGAACCTGATTCTACTACTCCAGAATACACACGGAAAAATGATAACTGCCCCACAAATGGATCTGTTTGCAATTTAAATACAAGTGCTGCAAATGGTTCTTCATCAGAAGAAGATCTTTCCATTTGCATATCAGCATCATCAGGATGAGTTCCTTTTATAGGAGGTACATCTGTAGGCGCTGGCAAATAATCGATCACTCCGTCAAGTACCAATTGTACTCCAACATTTTTGAGTGCAGAACCAGTAAATACTGGAAAAATTTTGTTTGCAATAACTCCACTACGAAGAGTTTTTTTAAGCTCTTCCATTGAAAATTTTTCTCCATTTAAAAATCTTTCAGACATTGAATCATCAAGTTCAGCAATACGCTCAATCATTTCATTGTGATACATTTCTGCGTCTGCTTTTAAATGTTCAGGTATTTCAACTTCCTCAATAGTTTGTCCTTTGTCTCCAGTAAACATATATGCCTTCATTCTCATAAGATCAACAACTCCACAAAGATCGCCTTCTTCTCCAATTGGTATTTGCATTCGTACTGCTTTTTTTGTCAGACGAGCTAATATACTTTTGTATGATCTTTCAAATGATGCACCAGTTCTGTCTAATTTATTTATAAAACATACACGAGGTACATGATATTTATCTGCCTGTCTCCACACTGTTTCTGATTGTGGTTCAACTCCAGCTACTCCATCAAACACTACTACTCCACCATCAAGCACCTTAAGAGATCGTTCTACTTCAGCGGTAAAATCTACGTGCCCAGGAGTATCAATAATATTAAAACGATGTTTGCGATCTGCATTTCCCTTTTCGTATGTTGGAGTCCAAAAACAAGTAGTCGCAGCAGCAGTAATAGTTATCCCTCTTTCTTTTTCTTGTTCCATCCAGTCCATAGTTGCTTCTCCTTCATGTACTTCACCTATTTTATGCGACACCCCGGTATAAAAAAGAATACGCTCAGAAGTTGTAGTTTTTCCAGCATCGATGTGCGCAATAATACCAAAATTTCTTACTTTGTTTAATGGATAATCGCGAGCAGACATATAATTTTTATACTACCACGCCAAGTGTGCAAATGCACGGTTTGCTTCAGCCATTTTTTGTACATTCTCTCTCTTAGTAATAGAGACTCCCTCATTTTTACTTGAAGCAATAATTTCTTCTGCAAGTTTTTGAGCCATGCGAACACCTTTTTTAGAGTGAGCAGCTTCGATCATCCAACGGAGAGACAGTACTAATCGTCTTTCTGGTTTTACTTCTGTAGGTACTTGATAGTTTGCTCCCCCAATTCTTTTTGATTTTAATTCTACTGTAGGCCCAACATTGTGCAATGCTTCACGAAACACTTCTAGTGGTTCTTTTTTTGTTTCTTGTGCAATAATTGCAAATGCATCATACACAATAGTACGAGCAATGTTTTTCTTTCCACGCTCCATAATGTAATTAATAAGTTTAGCTACATCAGTAGATTTGTATTGTGGATCTGGAGAAAGAATTCGCTTTTTTTTGATTGGTCTTCGCATAAATTATTTTGCTTTTGGTCTTTTCACTCCAAATCGTGATCTTCCTTTTTTTCTGTTTGCAACTGGTTGCGCGTCGAGTTTCCCACGAACAATGGTATAGTTGATACCACAATCTTTCACGCGTCCTGCACGAACAAGTACTACCGCGTGTTCTTGTAAATTGTGTCCAATACCTGGAATGTATGCAGTGATTTCATGTCCATTGGTCAAACGCACACGAGCAATTTTTCTAATCGCAGAGTTTGGTTTTCTAGGAGTAGTAGTTGTTACTTTTGTACACACTCCTCTTTTAAAAGGAGATGGATAATATGTAGTACGGTTAGTGAGCGTGTTAAATCCTTTTGAAAGTGCAACGGTACGAGTACGATACACAACTTTCTTGCGCTTTTTTTTAAGTATTTGCTGAATCGTCGGCATGGAATTACTCTACCATATACGAGATACTTTTCGCAATATAATAATGTACTCTATACAAGAAAAGAAACAATGCTTGTTACCACTGCGACTACATATTTAAGACCAATCCACAAAAGAATAAATAGTACTGCGAATGTAAGAAGAGGGTTTTTATTAAAAACCTCCATTTGATTTGAAAAATGTTGAGTTATGCGATATGGAAGTAAGATTCCTAACATTTTTGCACCATCAAGAGTTGGTAAAGGAATAATATTTATTACTGCAAGAAATATGTTTATATAGATGACATTTTTAAAGAAATCAGCATTTGTTCCATCCACCACCCCCCAGTATATTAACCCAGCTGAAATAAGAGCAATGATGCCATTGGTAACAATACCCGCAGACACTACACAAAACTCCCCAATCCGCCCTCCACGCAATTGATACGGATTATATGGAACTGGTTTTGCCCATCCAAAGAAAAAATTTGAAGAAAGAAAAATGGAAAGTGCAGGAAAAATAATTGTCCCCACCATATCAATATGTGGGATTGGGTTAAGAGTAAGACGCCCTGCATTTTTTGCAGTAGAATCGCCAAACATATACGCCACATAGCCATGTGCCACTTCATGAACTATCACTGAAATCATTAATACTGCAACATACAACCAACCAAACTCTGCGATATCAGGAAGCATATCTTCTTATAGTAACACACCTGCTATTATAAAAATCAAGTATTTAAATTTTGACAAAAAAACAACCAAAACTAAAAAGTTTTGGTTGTTTGTTTTTATTCTTGCCAATATATGGACATATAAGTCCATAGAATTCCGACAATGTATCCTCCTATAAAAAACATCGAAAACTTACCACTCACTACCCCAACAAAAACTGTAAGTATGTATAATGTGATGTTTTTTTTGTTTAAAATAATTTTTTTGTTGATTATATTCTTTAGGAAATTCATTTTTTCTCCATTTTAATTTATTTAATATGAAATTAGCATACAAAAAGTATTCTGTCAATTGACCCCGCAATGCTCAGATTATAAAAATGAAAATAAGAAAATGTTGCAAATCAGTAATCGGCGCGCTATAGTAATGTCATGGCACAAAAAGTCTGTCCTATCACAAAAAAATCATCTATCATGGGTGGCTCATATAGTAACCGTATTCGTGCAACAAAATTTAATCCCAGTTACAAAAGAGGTAAATTGCGTAAGTATGCAAACCTACAAAAGAAATCCCTCTACATTCCTGAATTAAAAAAACACATCACTGTAACAGTTTCAACTAGAGGAATTAAAACAATGAAAAAAAATGGCGTATACGCAACTCTCAAAAAAGCAAAGGTAATATAATTTAGTTATTTTTTTCTGTATTCAAATCTAAGGAAAAAGAAAAATAAATATATGGGGAAAATAGGAAGAAATGAAAAATGTCATTGTGGAAGTGATAAAAAATATAAACAATGTTGTCTTGAAAATGATAATTTTAAAAAGTATTATAAAAGAAATGCTGAAGAATTTATTTTTGGTGGATTTGGAGTACAAAATGAAAGACTTAAACCGGTGGATTCAAATAATGGAAGTTCATTTAACTTTTATGATAGCAAGATTATAATAAAACAAGATTTAAATATTCCAAATTTAGAAGATTTACTTAAAA
>JASGCN010000005.1 GCA_030054135.1 Alphaproteobacteria bacterium | reverse complement strand
TACATTTTTTTCAACGGTACGGACAATTTCTCTTTTAGATCTTGATAATTGTGTTCCAGTTTGTTTTCACTGTCTTGGGTACTAAATCCGATGCCCCCAGCAGTTTGATTAAGTAATTCAGAACCAACATTACTAGTAAGAATAATAATGGTATTTTTAAAATTAACAGTTCGACCTTTGGCATTGGTGAGCTTTCCTTCTTCTAAAATTTGAAGAAGTATGTGTGAGATTTCTGGATTTGCTTTATCAAATTCATCCAAAAGTACCACTGAGTATGGTCTGTGTCTAATTTTTTCAACCAAAAGACCCGATTCATCGTACCCAACATACCCCGGAGGTGCGCCAATTAATTTTGAAACAGAATGTTTTTCCATATACTCTGACATGTCAAATTGCACCAACGCTTTTTCATCATTAAATAAATATTGTGCTAACTGTTTTGCAAGTTGTGTTTTTCCAACTCCAGTAGGGCCAAGAAATAAAAATGAAGCGAGCGGCCTATGCGGGTCTGCGAGTCCTGCGCGTGATCGAACAATAGCTTGAGAGAGACTTTTTACTGCCTCATCTTGTCCGATAATAACTTTCTTTAACTCTACTTCAAGATTGAGTAATTTATCAGCTTCACTTTGAAGCATTTTTTGTAGAGGGATACCTGTCCATCGAGCAATCACTGTTGCAATGTCTGATGGCTCTACCACTTCTCTAAGAATGCGAGTGTGTTTTTGAATTTTTTTCAGTCTATCTTGTTCAGATGCCATTTTTTTTTCAACTTGCGGAATTGCCACATAACGAATACGCGCCGCTTCTTGAAATTCAGCACGACTCTCCGCAAGATCTCCTTCGTGTTTAAGAGATTCAAGTTGGCTGTTTAATTGCTTAATAGTTGTTATTGCTTCTCTTTCATTTTTCCATCTAGTCTCTAATTGCTTTGTATTTTCTTTCTCATTGGCGATGAGAGACTCTATTTCCTTTAAGCGATCTGCAATTTTTTTGTTTTTCACTGTTTCTAATTCTTTCATAAGTGCTTCTCGTTCAATATCCAAATGCATAATTTTTCTATGTGAAATATCAAGTTCAGGGGGTTTATTTTCAAGGGTAACCCGCAATGAAGACGCGGCTTCGTCTATCAGATCAACCGCTTTATCCGGTGATTGTCGATTGGTAATGTAACGAACAGACATCTCAACTGCAGAAACAATAGCTGCGTCTGTGATGCGTACTCCATGAAATATTTCATATTTTTCTTTCAATCCACGCAAAATAGATATGGTTTCCTGAATAGTTGGTTCTGTCACAAAAATAGGTTGAAATCTTCTTGTTAAGGCTGCATCTTTTTCAATGTATTGTTGATATTCTTTAGTGGTGGTTGCTCCTATCATATGTAATTCTCCACGAGCAAGTGCTGGTTTTAAAATATTTGCGCAATCAAGGGACCCATCAGTATTTCCAAGACCAACGAGCGTATGTATTTCATCTACAAATAAAATATATTTTCCTTTTGATCGTTCTATGTCTTTCATTACATCTTTAAGTCTCTCCTCAAATTCTCCTCTAAACTTTGTCCCCGCAATGAGTAACCCTAGATCAAGCGCGATTATTTCTTTTGAACGCATAGATTCAGGCACATCGCCACTTACCATTCGTTGTGCTAACCCTTCAACAATTGCTGTTTTTCCAGTGCCTGCTTCTCCTATAAGAATAGGATTATTTTTTGTACGACGAGAAAGAATCTGTATCACTCGGTGCATTTCATCCGACCTTCCTATCACAGGATCTAACTTGTTGTCTCTTGCAAGTTGAGTTAAATTTCTGCTGTATTTTTCTAAAGATTTTTTTTGATAGTCTTTTGATTTAAGTGCAGGAGACTCAGATTTAAGTTGATTAAGCACTTGTAGTGTTTCATTAACATTAAGTCCCAATGGGGTTACTACATCACTCACCATGCCTGGTTGTTCGAGTACTGCAAGAAATAAATGCTCCGAGGAGACATATTTTTCTTTCATGAGATTTGCAAAAGCTGCAGATCGTTCAAACACTTGGTTAAGTTCCGGAGTAATATGCAATTGCACAACATCAATTGGAATGGTGAACTCATGTTGGTCTTGGCGATTCACGAGTAGATTGGTAACATTTTCTTCTAGTATTTCAGCGTCAATTTTTAATTTATGTAACAATGCCGGAACAAAACCATCCTCTTGTGTGATAAGAGCCAAAAAGATATGCACCGTACTTACGCTTTTGTGTCCATACTCACCTGCTATTTCATAAGCCTTACGAAGTGCATCTTTTGCTTTCTCGGTAAATTGTGGGAAAAGCATACGCTACCACTATACCACAATGAGCATTTTATTTCTACTTTTTTCTAGCAAGTGGCACACACATGCGCAATGCTTCTATACAGCGACCAATATCTTTTTTACTATGTGATGTTGTAAATGATAATCGTATTATTTCGTAATCATTTTTTTCTTTTTGAGTATTTGTTTTTGAAAGACACGCAGATCCTGTGCCAACACATATCCCATATCTTTCTGAAAGACATACTGCAAGATATGTGTGCGATACCCCGGGGAAAGAGACAGCGAGAATATGTGGAGAAGTTTTTTTTAAATGTTTTTCACGAATATTCTCATACAAGACAATTGAGTTTTCTAATACATATAATGCATGTGGAAAATGTTTTTTTAATTTTTCTGCAAAAGTTTTTTTATATTCAAAAAGTTTTGTTGCTTGAGTTTGTAATTTTTTTGAGCTTTCGGTGAGTGTTTTTTCTGCAGCAACATACAAAAGTGTAGATTGTGTTCCTTCACGAGCTCTTTTGTATGTTGAAGTAACATAGACACTTGCTCCTTGTGGACCCCCACATTTTTCAAGTCCGACAGTCATACTCTCCGCATTAAATCCTACAAGTGAAATAGGGAAAATACCAACCGCCTGAGTTGCATCAACATGGGTTACACATTCAGAATATTTTTTTTTGATACTAAAAAATAAATCCCGTACAGAAAGTACTTCCCCAGTGGTACTCGCCACATACGGTACCGTTGCCCACACAAGAGACTTCTCTGGAATATCTTTCTCAAGAGAAGTTATAACTGTTACCCCCATTTTTTCCCAAAACAGCGCTCGTGTATGAACGGATGTATGCGAAAGTGGATGAATATACACCATACTGCTAGTTAATTTTTTTTTTGCGTCGGCTATTGCATTGTCAAGTGCGAATATATTTGCAATACTTGCAGACGGAATAACAGTAACACAAACATCTAGACACCCACATATCCTAGCAATTTTTTGTATCGATCTATTGATGATGTCTCGTGTGTAAGACCCAATATGATGAATTGAGTTGCTATTCCCTAATAAACCTTTTTCATACAATGAGATAATATCTTTCATAGCATTTCCAACACTATGATTAATTGGAGCAGTTGACGCGATATCAAAATTGATAGGAAGATATTTTTTAAGAACACTATTTGAAAGCTTTTTTTTGATTGACTGTTTAAGTTTTGCTTTTTTAACTTTATTTTTTGTAAGCATTGGAGAAATTCTGTGGAATAGATTATGTGATGCTTTTTTCATACATACATGTTATAATACTATAGTATACCGCGCGGTGTCATTTGCATCCCGCACAATCAATTCCATGTATCATACCCAATTTTATGCAAGCTCAAGTATCCCTTCGTTCACCTATAGTTGTTATCGTTGGGCATATCGATCACGGTAAATCTACTCTACTTGATGCTATTCGTCATACAGATACACAGAGGAAAGAAGCTGGAGGCATCACACAGCATATAAGCGCATATCAAATACACACCACATACGAAGGCACAGACAGAAGTTACACCGTGCTTGATACACCAGGTCATTATGCATTCCAAGATGTGCGCGCAAGTGGAGTAGGCATCGCAGATATTGCGCTTCTTATAGTGTCTGCCGAAGAAGGGCCAAAAGACCAAACAAAAGAAGCTCTGCGTACCATTCAAGAGTATAATAAAAAATTCATTGTAGTGATTACAAAATGCAATACAGAAAAAGCAAATGTTGAAAAAACCAAAGCTGATATTGCGAGCATCGGAATTTTTCTTGAAGGATGGGGGGGTGATATCCCCTTTGTATGTGTCTCAGCCAAAGAAGGAATGGGGTTGAACGATCTTTCTTCGGCTATTATTCTTCACGCTGATGTGTATGAGCTTACCAAGCACACATATCCTGGATCCCCTGAAATTTTAAATGGAGAAAGCCCTGTTGGAGTTGTAGTGGATACACAGATGAATAACACTATCGGTTTGGGGGCAACAATTATTGTTACCAACGAACATATTCGCACAGGCATCATACTTCTTGCCGAAGACGGAGCAATATGCAGTGTGCGTGGGATTGTAGATGCGTATGGCAACTCTCTTAAAGAAGCGTATCCCTCTTCACCAGTAATTATACACGGGTTTGATACACAGCCTATGATACAAAGTAAGGTGTATGCGTGCACATCAAAAAAAGATGCAGAAAAAAAGAAATTACTTCTTCCAGAAAAAAAATACACAGAAGTAAGAAAGATGACAGATAAAAAAGTATTGATCCCTGTTATTCTCAAAAGTGATACTTCCGCTAACATTTCTTCTCTTATACAAACAATAGAAGCAAAAGAAACTGACCGTGTATATTACAAAGTAATTCAACACGGTGTTGGTGAAATTACTCCAACAGATGCACAGCACGCGCGCGCGCATCCGCTCGCAGTTGTTATTGCATTTCATACATCTCTAAACCCTATTGCACGACACGCGTTAGAACGAGACGGCATATTGATACAACAGTTTGATACTATTTACGCGCTCACTGATTGGCTATCTTTACATGTGGCACACGAAACAAAGAAAAATGCTCTGCAATTGGCCACAGGAAGTGGAAAAATTATTCGTATATTTAAAGACGATGGGGTGCGTGGTATCTACATTGTAGGAGTTGAAATTATACACGGCACATGCAACACTGGGTCAGTATTCATTATTATGCGCGAAGAAAAAGAAGTGGGGGTATTTACTATTACATCAATCGAGCAGCACAGTAAAAAAGTTAACACAATTACTGGCGAAGGAGAGCAAATTGCCTGTGAACTGCACGGTGAAGGTACACTAACACTGAACGATTTGGTATACTGCACAACACTCTAACCATATTATGAATTATCAAGAAGATCTTAGAAGAAGAATTAGAAATGGACGGATTGATTCTATTTTGCATGAAATAGTAAGCGCGTTTCTACTACGAGAGAGACTTTCAGATACACTCATTACCATTGCACGCATTACACTCAACCCCCCACAAACCGTGGCTGATGTGTATTGCACAGTATTTCCTATTGAAAAATCTGCCGAAACAGAAACATATTTACGATCGATAGAAAGAGATTGCAGAACATATCTTCTTACACATAGCCGTATGCGTGTGCATCCGTCTATTCGATTTCATGTTGTTCTTGATAACGCGATAGAAAGAAAAGATCCAGAGAAAAAATAAGAAATTATTTGTGTTTGTATGTACGATTTGTAGAGTATTGTTCCCACAATTGTTTTGCTATCTCAGTAGTGCAATACAATTGTAACCCTTTTAAAAATTTTACTTCAGTGATGTTTGGATAATCTAAAAGCCTCAGTGCTTGAATAGCGCATGCTTCAGTCACACCATTTTCCTTAATAATAACCTGCACATTTATATCTGGTGGAGTAACACCAACTGCTCCTTGTGAAATATTTTCCTCCACAGTCCCATCTGGATGTGTTATTCTAGATGTTGCTGTAAGAATTTTATTGTAGTCAGGGGGTTTTACAATAACATTACCATAGTCATTGTTAATATATGTTTGGTAACTGACTCGAGGAGCTTTATCAAGCTCGTCGTTCGTATTAACATTACCATAGTCATTGTTAATATATGTTTGGTAACTGACTCGAGGAGCTTTATCAAGCTCGTCGTTCGTATTAACATTGCTACACGCTTGTGCAAGAAGAAGTGGTGTTAGTTTTAATATGTTTAAAAACTGTTTTTTCAAATAAGCATTATTTTTAAGTGCATTGATATTATTCAATACAGTTTGCAACCGTCTAAAAATGGCAGCGATATTGTCAAAATTTTTTTCAGATCTCTGTTCAAACTTTGTGTATACTGGCATCTTTTCCATACATAGTAAGTATACACCAAAAAATATACTGAATGGTATTTTTGTCCGCCCAGCAGGGATCGAACCTGCGACCCACCGCTTAAGAGGCGGTTGCTCTACCAACTGAGCTATGGGCGGTATATTGTATATGTCTATCGTACTGTTTTTTTTACACGAATACATGTTATTCGCAACCGCCGCGGTGCTTCTTATATCTATCAGGCTACGCCCTAAGAACTGAGCTATGGGCGGTATATTGTATATGTCTATCGTACTGTTTTTTTATACGAAATACATGTTATTCACAACCGCCTGTAGAACTTCTTATATCTATCAGGCTACGCCCTAAGAGCTGAGCCTATTCTATTATTATTTTATATTAATGGTTGTATCCTTTCCTTTGTTGTATATTTCAGTAAACTTGTTCACTTTCGCACACTCATCAGGAGCGTCTTTAGGTAGAGGAACTTTCCATGCAGAACGAGTTTCATTTATATTTCTTACAAATTCGTACGATTGTCCACAATAATCAAAGTTTATTTGTTCTCTGCCATCATCTAAACGAGTAAATTTTACATTTTCTATTTGTATTTCTGAATCTCCCGCTGATGCATTCACACCAAGAGCAAATTCCTTAGCTGTAGGAGTCATTCCAAAAGCAAGAAATACTGTAAATACAAGTGGAACAAATTTATTTCGCAGTATCTTTTGAATATCTTTAGGAAGTGTTTTATACACACTAATTATTCTAGAGATACGGGCGCTGATCATTAAAAATTGCTGATTACCCGCCATATGTTTTCATTATATCATAACTAAGAATTAAAAATAGAATTAAGAATAAAAATATTTTTTTCTATATCAAAAAAATATTTTCAATAAAAAAGCCCACAGTGTAATTAAAATTACACTGTGGGCTTTGGTTACTTGTCGCCTTACTGGGGCGACAAGTTCGTTTGCCGCACTAATTGTTCGGCAATCCTGCACATACTCGGATTTACCGAGTATGCGTTTAATTGAACGGAGTATATACTCCGTCCGTTTTTTTGTGGGAAGACCACGAGGGTATTTCCCTCACTACCTCCCGCAATAATTTTTTCTTGGGGAGCCTCCCCAAGAATACCGATTTTACTCTCCGGCAGGAGAGTAAAATTTTTTACAAAATCCGCACATGCGGATTCTTTAAAATACATCGTTCTTTCTTCAGGGGTTGCCCCCCGAACGGGGGGTGTTGCCATATCCCCCCCCAAATCAATATATTTTTCTGGTCCGAATACCAGAAAACAAATTGTAACCGCCATCGCGGTTACAACACTTATCAAAATCGTGACTACTTTATTGTTCATTTTTTTCTCCTTATGTTTTATTTTTAATACTATACAATATAAAAATCAATTGGTCAATCATTTCTTACTTGTTTGATTTCTGGTCTATAACAGTTGTACACGCGCTTTTTATTAGTTCTTGAGCTGAGGAATATCTTTGTTCAGTATTACTCCACCCCGGTTTTGCTGGCTGGCCTTTATACTCTACAATTGGGTTAGCATTGGTATTACAAATAATTGGCAAATTTTTCAACCCATGGCCAGAAGATAGTGCTTCTTGAATTTTACCACTTTGATAACAGAGTACGTATTCTTTTATTGCAGTACGAGGAGCAACAAAAAACGCATCATATTCACGAATGAGATTAGGATTTGTTGATAGATTTTTCTCTGTAAAAAGTTTTCGTGTGTCCCCTCCCGCTGGATCCTTCGGTGCATCAAATGAATTAAGATTATTATAATTCGCATCATCGACATAATCTGGAGCGATAATACGTGCTTTATTTACAAGTGTACCCACCACTTCATCTCCCTTATCAACATCGTTTGGTGAAAAAAGTTTACTACATTCTCCAACATTTTTTACTCTATAATCTGCAGCTTCAAGATCATTTTTTTCGAATTTCTTTTTCTGTTGCACCCCGATATCTTCAAGTATAAACTTTTTATTTTTTACAATTTCCCATTGCGTGCAGCGCTTATTTGGATTTGTATCTTCACTGGAAGTAGAAATAACAATATTCTCTCTGCATTTAAATGTGTAATCTACATTTTCTCCAACTTGTAATTCTGTGTCTATGTTAAATTTATTTGTATCAAAAAAGAACCCATATACCAATTTCACAAGAAGTCCTGCCCCAATAACAAGCACAATACCCACAACTATTGTTTGTGCAGTATTTGTCGCCTCTTTGGCTGCATCAATTTTTTCGTTAAACGCTGCAAAAACATACCGCATACCAAGCCACACAATAAGCCCGCCCGCAAGAAGATACCCCACATAGACAAGTACTTTAAATATATTCTTTACTGCTATCACAATTCCTGAAAGAGACTTTTCCTTAGCGAACAAATCTGAATCCCCACATTGCAAAATTGTAAATCCTGATTGGAATGGTTCTAGCGTGTGCCCTTTACTGAAACAAAGATTGTTTTTGTTTTTTTGAGCTTCATTGTAGGTATACTCAGGGTCAGGGTCGGTTTCATTTTTTTTACATTTTTCATATTCTTCTCCCTTTTTCTCTTTACACTTTTCTTCTATTTTTTTCTCGCACTCGGGGCTGATAACTTTTTGTTCAACCCCATTTTCTACTTTTGTGTAATAACAGTTGTCTTTTTCTACGGGAGCTACTGCATTAACTATATCAGTACTGCCGTCATCTTCGTATGTTTTGAGTACATGCACTGGGTCGCTGTACACGCCAAATGGAGTTACCCCAAAAATATAGCATGTAATAGGAGTTGGTGTGAAATAATTAAATCCAGAATCTTCAATATACACTTCAAGAGCAGAAAATGCAGAAGACGGGGGGACGTTTGTTGTTTTTGTTTGTTTCTCAAAGGCACCTGACGCATTCACTGCCCCACCCGCAAATCGAAGACGGGTGCACCCCTCAGTGTTGTCAATATCTTTCCCCACATTGAAAAAATCTTTTTTAGTGGCATTAAAAATATTATTATACGCACTACTTTCAATCAATCCAGAAACCATTTTAAACTGCACAAGTTGATCGCTAAAAATTCGAGCAGTCGTGTCAGGGAGTGTGGTGCCACTAATTTGATAATTGTTCGTCTGTATGTTGAGACCATTTTCTATAATGCCGGTATACTGAAGCACAGGTCGTGGGAGACTATATACAATGTCACTTGAAACAGAACGCCCACTTGCTTGAGCCCATATGACACGCATCGTTTTATCTGTGAGAGATTTTGAAATACTGTATGTTCCGTTATTACTGCATGTTGCGGTTGCCCAAATTTTTTCTATGGCAGGATACGATGTTGAACCTGCTTTGTCTAAACGAAATTCTATACTTGCCCCAGAGATACAATTACCGCTCATACTTAAAAAAGGTTCCCCATCTTTTGTGATTGATTGAACAGATACATCAAGAGATAGTTTTTGAAGAGTTTCTGCAGATGGTTGGTACTTGAAATATATTACTGCACTTAATTTTTCACCAGTAGAAGTTGTTGATTTTGCATATAATGTGTATGTCGTTTCTTCAGAGTGGGAAAAATTATACACCCACGATCCATTTGCACAAGAAGCTGTAGTAAATGGAAGAGATACCGTGTACTTTGGATCTTCAAAAGTTTTAATAGGTATCTTTCCGGCAACATGCACAACAGAAACTACCTGCTCGCAGACTCCTTTTGCTTTAAAAGAACTAGACCCAGCAGCTGCTTGGGTCACTTCAATGTTAGAAAAATCGATTGCCGCTTTTGCATTAAAAAAAATAAACCCTGAAAATAAAAAAAATACTACACACAAAAAAAATGCTTGTTTGTAGTGTGTTTTAATGTTTTTTAAAATATTGAACATAGCATGTTATAGATTATTTTTTTAAAATCTGTGCTGTGGTATCAGTGACCGCTTGTTTGAGTGTTTTTCCTTGTGTAACAAAAGAAAGAATAGTCTGGATTGAGGCAATAATAGCAAGTCCTAGTATAGAAAAAAGAAGAACTTTTATTTGATTAGCCTTGTCTTTGTCATTGTCAGAAAAAATATACATTGCAACAGCGTATGCAAAATAAGCTAACGCTAAAAAAAAGAAAATGGTGATCAGTGGATTAATAATCACATCTGTTATATTTTTAACAATATCCATACCAATAGTATACACCCGATCAGTTATTGATTGTAATTACTTTTAATATCCTGTCTCGGATCAAATAAAAACTGCTCTTTTTGGATTGTTGGTATACCAAACAGCTCCTGTATAAAATTAAATATACCGTATATACTTACAAAAAGAAAAATGGCCACAGTCGACCAGAGAAGATTTTTAACCGCTGCACTTCTATTTTTACTGTCATCACTCCGTATCAATTGAATTGCGTTGTAAAAAAAGAATACAAAAACAAGACCGACTAAGACATCGGCAATCGACCCACTCACATCCCGAGTGAATGCTGAAACTGTTTCAATGAGTCCTTCTATAAATCCCATATATAATTAGTATACCGCAATAGAAAAAAATTATTTTTTAATATATTCAATTCTAAAATCTTTATTTTCTTGCCCAGCGAAAAAAACCTCTCCTACAAGTCTAATAATCCCCCACACAGAAAACAAAACAAACATACCCCCTATTGCCCATAATATTATTTTTACTCCTGCACTCCCTTGGTATTCTTTTTCTCCATCTGGCCCACGACTAAAAGAAAAAATAACACGCACTACAACAAACAAAAAAGAAAGGAATATTAAAAAAATTATTATATTTGGAATTCTATTCAGACTAAACAGTGGAGCGATTATTTTTTTAAAAGGAGCAATTACATTGTTTAGCACTTGTGTTACTCCAGAAGCAGGTTCCGCGTAGGTTATGCACAACAAAGAGAGCCACACTAGAAAAGCACACACCGCAGAATGTAAAATAGAAAGTATATTTTTTTTATTTATATACATACTATTGTAGTTTTAAACTTACAATACAGAGTATTAATTTGATGATTGCGCTCTAGGAATAACAATCTGACCTCTGCCAGAACCAGTATCACTAGTAGAAAGCCCGAATAAACCTTGCAAGAAACCAACAATTGCCCAAATAGAAACAACAATAAATATTGCAAGTATTCCATACAAAAGACTCTTTCTTGCTTCGTCTTTTTTTCCTGGCTCTGCTCTTAAAAATTCGATTACTGTCCAGAAAAAATATAAAAATACAACAGCTATTGCAAAACTAGATATTGTGCTTACTATTTGACCTATTGAGACAAAAATATTAACAGTACTAGCCAATGCAGGATTTGCTGTTTGTGCAAACACATTGCCAAAAGAAAAGAATGGAACAAGTATACATGAAGAAATAATGATATTTTTCATTTTTGTTATAGAAAGAAATAATGGATTCATAGTATATGTGTATAGTCTAAAATAATACATGGTGTAATCACCATATACTCTATCATAACAACAATACCCACTGCTAAACTAAGTTATCCACATTTCATCGTTCACTAATTGAGAGAGTTTTGAAGAAAATAAATAATGGTTTGATATGAAAAGAGTAAAAATAAAAGCACCACAGAAAAGAGGATCCCAGTTAAATGTTTGGCGCGGTCGGCCGTCCCTACTGACTGGATATACCGCATAATTTTATAGAGAAAAAATACAAAGGCAAGAAAGGTAAAAAAATTACCTAAATAAAAAGAGAATTGTTTTATCCAACTCGCTAATTCATAAATTGGTCCCATAATATTTATTATCTTTTAGATTTAGTATTGGGTTCAATTATGGCGTCTGCAGTTTTTTTAACAAAGTCATAAATTGGAACCGCGGAAAAAACAATAATACCACCAAAAAGAACAATAACAAATAATCGACTGTATTCAGTTATTTTTGCCACATCTCGATTTGTGGCCATTTTAAATCCGATCCAAATGATCCCAAGCGCAATAAATGGAACAAAAACTTTCAATATACCCCCTACCACCGCCTCTAAAAATGAACTAATACTTTTATGTGTAATAAAATCTAACACAGGTTTAGTATCCCCAGACGCAGATGTAACCGCAGTATCTGCCGCAAAAGTGAGTGAGGTATGTGGATTAAAAATGAAAAGTAAAAAAAATACTGCCACAAAAGTAATACCCACTGGTACTATAGTTTTTAATGGGAACAAAGCCATACTCCAGTATAGCATGTGTCGACAAATTATTTTTTAATATTTAATGAACTAAATAAACTTACAAGACCATCTTTTTCCAATGTACGATCGGAGACAACTTCTCGTATAAATTGGTTTATTATTTGAGTATTTGCATTTGTGTCAGTTTCTTTTAAAAAATAAGAATGTTTTGATGCTTCTACCACTGATTGCCACGACTGGCCATCTTCTGGAGATGCCGTGTAACTTATAGTCGCAAGGGGTAGTTTTAATATGTTTTTAATATTGCGTATATTTTCTTTTTTACGCGCTTCATAATCAGTGGTTAGTTCTCCCGGGACAAGAGGAGGGGTGGTATATGTTGAAAGAATTTGTGCAATAGATGAAAGAACTTGTACCCCTGTTTGATAGTCGGATCCTCCATTTTCTTGGAAACGCTTAGTGAGAGCGAGAGAAAATAGGCGACCAATATGCTCTTCATTTTTTGATTTGTACACAGGTAGTTGGTGTACTGAGATTGGAATATACGGATTTTTTGCAAGCAATGTACTGTAATCATTATAGTATCCCGGATAATAAAGCAATTTATCTTGAGCAAAATATTCGTCAGCTTGTGGTAAGGATACATTCCATGTGTATGTAGTGCTATTAGGAAGTGCATATCGTGCGAATGAAAGAACTGTTTGAGTAAATTCATCAGGAAAGATGCCCCCTACTGATTTGAATATTTCAGAAAATGTTGAGCTATTTAGTTGTAATAGAAGAGAGAGTAGTATCTCTTTGGTGTATGAATAATTTTCATATGCTCCAAATGGTATTAACGCATAATTTATTTTTGTACCTTCACGCACTACCACCTCGGAGAGTTGCCCCACCTGTGCCCATGTTTTTGGTGTATAACGAATGCCTTGTTTCCGTTCTAGATTGGCATTGCTGAACAATACAAATGGGTCAACCACAAAGGGGATCGCTCGTATTCCCTCTGGTTCTAGAAATATATGTGTTCGTGGAATAAATGTTGATTCAAATTGTATTCGTGGAAACACAGTATATGATGCAAATAATAATTTTTCTTCATGTTCGTATAAAAAAGTATGTGGCACAAGGATGAAATGTGGCCCCCCTCCTTCAGCGCGTGCATTAATAAACTCATTTGTAAAAGTTTGCTCTGGAATGTATGTGTATGTAAGAGAAATTCCTTCAGGAAGTAATAAATCAAAAGTATTTAAGACTGAATCAATTCTTTCACTTTCTATTGTCCCCCACACAGTATAATTTTTTTGAGTTCCTTGCGATTGACTATTTTTAAAACTTGAATAAAAAGCAAAACTCAAAAAACCAATTAAAAACAATACACCAAAAAAAACAAGTACCCCTGTTGAAAAAACTTTTTTATTATCTAAAATATTGACCATACTTCTATCATACTCGCCCTAAAGATGTACAATTATATTCTATATAAGAGAGCTGCTGCTAACAGAGTCCCCATCTTTAAGTTTTATAAGAGAAACCCCTTGGGTTGACCTCCCTCGTTCTGGAATATCTTTCGCACTAAATCGAACAATATTTCCCTTTTTAGACATAACAAGCAATTCAGAAGAGGTATCTTCTTTTTCAACATCTGATATGAAAAATACTCCATTTACCTTTCCTGTGCGGTCGCTCACATCCATCGCTATAATTCCAGTTCCCCCTCGACTTTGGACTTTAAATTCACTAAGAGAAGTTTTTTTGCCCAATCCTTTTTCAGACACCACAGCTAAATATCCTTTGTTGTCAGTTACTGCTAACCCACCAATGACGGCGTCTCCTTTTTGCAGATTCATACCGCGTACACCTCGCGCAGATCTCCCCAATGAACGAAGAGAGCTCGCTTCAAATCGAATTGATTTTCCGTCAGATGAAACCATACACACGGTATCTTTTTCTTGTACTAAAAATGTGCTCACCAACTCGTCGTGTGTGTCAAGTTGAACTGCAACAATACCAGACTTACGAATATTATCAAATTCATTCACATTTGTTTTTTTAATGGTACCTTGTTTTGTAATAAAGAAAAGCGCGCCTGTTTTTTCTTGCTTAGCATCGACTGCGATCATTGACGTGATTCTTTCTCCAGCAGTGAGTGCGATGTAATTAATGAGTGCTTTTCCTTTTGTAGAACGATTCCCTAGTGGTAGTTCATACATTTTTGTTTTATATACTTTTCCGGTATTAGAAAAAAAATACACTGTGTTGCGAGTACTTGTGATTATTGCTCGTGTAGTAAAATCTTCTTCTCGTAATTCAGCTGCTTTTGTACCAACGCCACCTCTTTTTTGTGAACGATATTCATTAACACTTGTTCGTTTAATGTAGCCTGCATCTGACAAAAGAAGTATGTGGGTTTCATCTGCAACAAGTTCTTCTTCAGAAACTGCTCCGGGTGCAGTGTGTACAATGGTGGTTCTTCGCGCATCC
>JASGCN010000004.1 GCA_030054135.1 Alphaproteobacteria bacterium | reverse complement strand
TTCTTCAGAAACTGCTCCGGGTGCAGTGTGTACAATGGTGGTTCTTCGCGCATCCCCGAACGCATCACGGAGAAGAACTATTTCATTGCCAACTTCAGCGTCGATCTTTTTTTTATTTTTTAGAATATCTTCAAATTTTGAAATAGATTCATGCAATGTTTTCAATTCTTCTTCTATTTTTTTTCTTTCAAGTCCAGCGAGCCGTTGCAATTTCATGTCTAAAATAGCTTGTGTTTGTAAATCACTAAATTTGTATTTTTTTATAAGTTCTGCACGCGCAGTGTCTACATCTTTCGACCCACGGATGAGAGTAATAATTGCATCAATGTGATCGAGAGCTTTTTTTAACCCAGAAACAATGTGTTCACGTGCTTTTGCCTCTGCGAGATCAAACGCTATTCTTTTTTCAACCACACCTCTGCGATGATTTAAATAAGTAGTAAGAATCAATGGCAACGTGAGAGTGCGTGGAGTGCCTTCAATGAGCCCCACCATATTAAAATTAAATTTAGATTCGAGTGATGTATGTTTATAAAGGAGATGTAAAATGCGTTGTGGTTCGTGAGAAGACTTAACTTCTATAACAATACGGATATCTTTAGTTGATTCATCTCGTAAATCTTTAATACCATCGATCTTTTTTTCTTGCACTAGCTCGCCAATAGACTGAATGAGTGTTGCTTTGTTTACATTATATGGGATTGAAGTAATGATGATGTGTGTATTCTTTTTTTCATCTTCGATTGTTACTTCCCCTCGCATAACAACACTTCCTCTTCCTGTGGTATACGCAGATTTAATCGCTTTTACATCATACACAAGACCGCCCAATGGAAAATCTGGCGCTTTAATGTGTTTCATTAAATCAGAAACACTCGCATCAGGATTTTCAAGTAAATGAAGTGCACCATTACACACTTCAGTAAGATTGTGTGGAGGAATTGAAGTCGCCATGGCAACAGCAATACCAAAAGCTCCGTTGACGAGTAAGTGTGGGACTACTGCAGGAAGAACTGTTGGTTCTTCATGGATATTTTCATAGTTTGGTTGAAATAAAACTGTTTTTTTATGAATGTCTTGCAACATTGATTCTGCAAGTTTTGAAAGTTTTGCTTCTGTGTATCGTTCTGCTGCAGGTGAATCCCCATCAATTGAACCAAAGTTTCCCTGCCCAATGACAAGTGGGTATCGAGTGCCGAAATCTTGGGCCAACTTTACCATTGCGTCATACACAGCAATATTTCCGTGCGGGTGGTATTTTCCTAACACTTCACCAGTTACAGCAGCACTCTTTCGTGTTTTTGCAGTAGAACTTAACCCCATACCGTGCATGGCGTATAAAATTCTTCTGTGTACTGGTTTAAGACCATCACGAACATCAGGAAGTGCCCTATCTGTAATAACACTCATTGCGTAATTCAAGTATGAGGAACGCATTTGCATTGAAATATCTTCTTCAATAATTTGTGCTGATTGTTCTATTGGTAAAACATTGTCTGTACCATTACTTTTTTTATTTTTATTAAGAGGAATTCTTTTTGTCATAGTAATATCCTATCATACTATATATTTTAAAGATATTTTAAATGATTTAAAACACTTTTTTAAATATAGAGAAATACTATTTGTTTTTTTTGTCCTCTATTGTTGCCCCACTTTGATCTATTTGTTTTGATTCTATAAATGTATACTCTATTTTATCCGATGATGAAGATGTTGTTACAAATGCAGAGGAGGCTGATTCTGACAATTCATTTATATTATTTTCTGGAGATAATACTGTTGGAGATATCCCAGGAGTGTTTTCTTCAATAAGACCAATATTTTTTAAAAAATTGTTTGAAGTTGTTGGTGTTTCATACCAAAGTCCAAAAAAGGAAATATACACTCCAAAAATAAAAATCAAAAGTATCGCCCAGTGCAGTGGCGTCATAGAAATAATAACCGAACGAAATGTACTATATTTTTTTTCTTCATTGGTATTTAAAAAATTAAATTCGTCATTAAATTGATTTTCATTGGCAGTATTCTGTTTAGTGGTTTGTACTGGAACTGAGCTTACTTTTGAAGAAATTATTTCGGTCTTCATGAACATAGGATCCCCAAAAGAAGAAAATAGCTCTTCAGGAATAAAATGGGTTTGGTCTGTATGTGTGTCGATTGCTTTTGGCATCGGCATTTCATTGGTTTCTTCTTCTATGCCGGAACGCTTTATTTTCCCAAACAAAGAAGAACGAGAAGACGGGGCAGTAGTATTCATATATACAAAAAGTATACCACACGAACACACTAACTACTCATAATATACAGCGAAGGATTTGGTGAACTGTTGTTTAAAATATCTTTTTTCTTAAGAGTAAAAGATGATTCTTTGATATTTGTTATTTGATCGAGTTCCTTTTTAAGTGCAAGAGATGTTTTTTCTGAAAAAGAAACAATAGCTCGAATATTTTTTTCACTACAACATAAAAGAATATCCTTAACTGGTATCTGATCGGAAGTAATAATTAATAGATCGGCTGTTTCTTCTTCTTTTTGCATTACAGAAAGAGCAGTAGTGGTTACTGAACCCCCCACGAGAACTACACGAATATCTTCATCTCCGCGGAGGGTGTAAACAACAGTTGCCCCTTCTTGTGCGCTATACCCATTCACATATATTTGTGCGCGTTCATACTCTCCCGCTCCATATATAACAAACTCAGCCATATCTATTTTTCTTTTTTTAGGGTCACTGTACAGTGCAAAAAATATTTCTCTGCGTTCTTTCTCTGATGGGTCGAGAAAACACCACTTTTGATCAAAACGGAGACCAACACTCCCCGCGATATTTCCAGAAACTATTTCCATAGATTGTAGTATACACCACACCTATTGAATTTTAATCAGCACAAGAGTATAGTAATGGAGTAAATAGAATTCCATTCAATTTACTATTAACCACCCTCAGAAAGGACTACTCCTCGTTTTTATACGACACCCTTTTTGATATTAAGAATTATTATTATGATATTTGAATTTTTAAAAACAAAAATACAAGGTACTACTCAAGAAGTAGAAGACACTCCGATGATGGATACTCCAGTTACGAAGCAAGATGAAGCATATTCACCACAAATAAAAAAAGATTTTTCTTCAATTTCAGTTGGAGACACTATCGAAGCGCCAGTGACAGTGGTACTTCCTTCAGCAGTGTATGTTGATCTTTCTCCACGAGGTACAGGAATTATCCACGGACGAGAGTTTCTCATCGCAAAAGATGTGCTTCGAAAAATACACCCAGGAGATAGCATTGTTGCAAAAATTATTTCTCTAGAATCAATAGTGGGCAATTACATTGATCTTTCCCTCAAAGAAGCCCGTACTGCACGCATTTGGGCAGAGGCTGAAGACGCAATGAAACAAGGCACTACATTTGAAGTAACCGTTCTGCAGGCAAACCGTGGTGGATGTGTTGCTGAATGGAATGGATTACGAGTATTTATTCCTGCGTCTCATTTGCGTGAAGACCACTATCCAAAAGTTGGTCATGCTGATAAAGATGCAATACAACTTGAGTTAAAAAAATTAATCGGTGAAAAACTTTCAACAGTGATTACTTCTGTGAACATTGCTGAAAGCAAAATTATTATGAGTGAGCGAAAAGGAAAAGAACAAGGGCCTCTTGGAGAATCAACTGGGCCTGTTACTTCTCTTCCCATAGGAACAATTGTTGAAGGTACTATCACTGGCATTGTTGATTTTGGAGTATTTGTAAAAGTAAACCCATCTGTCGAAGGGCTTGTTCACATATCAGAAATCAATTGGGGGCTCGTTGATAATCCAAATAATTTCTGCAAAATGGGGGATGTGGTGTCAGTTAAGGTGGTAGGAAATGATAACGGAAAATATTCATTCTCTATGAAAGCATTGCAAAAAAATCCATGGGATGCGGCAAAAGACAAATACAAACCAGGACAAGAAGTGTCTGGTGTAGTATTTAAATTTTCTCCACATGGAGCATTCGCGGCTATTGAAGTTGGTATTTCAGGACTTGTTCATATATCAAACTTTACAGACGAAAAAGATATGCACTCAAAATTATCAATTGGAAAATCACATTTATTTACCATATCAAATTTCGAACCAAAAGAACAAAAATTAACCCTTATTCTTCGTCAATAAAGTGCTACTGCGCAGGAAAACAGCGATGATAATTCTTTGATTCGTTTTGGAAAGAGCATGATAGTGTGCCATTGATGTTTTTCATAAATGCTTGAGTTGCGAGACTTGTTTCTTGGTCAGGCATTTTTTGAAGAACGTATTCTGCAATACTCTCTCCCCTCCCAACCCCGATACGAATACGACCAAATAATTCTGAATTACATGTATCTATAATATTGCGTACACCATTATGCCCTCCATGTCCGTGCCCCCATTGATATCGAACAATTCCTGGAGGAAAAAAAATATCATCATGCACTACAAATGTACGATCCAAACCATACATTCGTATAAGTGAGCCATATATCAATCCTGCTTCGTTCATAAATCCATCACTTATTGCGCACACGATAGTGGCTCCTGAAACATGAACCTCAGCAACAGATACTGAAGAATTACGCGACCACAAGCGTTGGTACCAAGGTGCAACAAAAGGTGTAAAAACTCCTTTATTTTTTTCTACAAAATCAATCACTACTTTTTGTCCTATGTGATGTCTACTTCCTATGTATTTCTTTGGATTGCCAAGCCCAATTAATAATACAGGAGACGGCACAGATGTCTTTTTCTCTTTCATACTTCATCATACCATTAATAAAATATCTCTTATTATTCGTGTTTTCTTCTTGAAGAAATACAATATTCCATATATACTACCATCATGTTAAAAATTATACATAAAAATATAATCCGATGGTGGCATCTCCTTGAACCACTTGTGTTAGGCCTACTTCTTGCACTTTTTGTTTGGGGGTTTGTTGCAAGAGCATTTGTAGTAAGTGGAGAAAGTATGTACCCCACATTCAATGAACATAAAAGTTTCCTTTTTAATGGGGATTACCTTATATCTGAAAAAATATCTTACTATCTTGAAAAACCGAAACGAGGGGATGTTGTGGTGCTCAAAGGCCCGAAAGAAAAATTAGATAAATACCTTATAAAAAGAATAATCGGTACCCCGGGAGATACATTGCAATTTTTAAAGAATGGCAATATACGAGTGAGTAACAACGAAGAAAATTTTATACTATTGGAACCTTATGTAAAAAATAAAAACCTTATCTCGTATTCTCCCTACACAGTCACCCTACAAAAAGAAGAGTATTTTTTTGTAGGAGACAACCGTAATAATAGTTTCGATTCTCGGCATTGGGGGCCTCTCAAAAGAAAACAGATTGTAGGAAAAGTGTTTGTACGATTGTACCCATTTGAAGATGTAGAGCTTTACCCTGGTCTTTTTAATTCATATGAAAAAAATATCTATTAACGAAAAAGCGTTGTACTCTCTAATCCAAAAAGTTGTTAAACATTATGGGTTTTCTACACCTCATGAATGGCTCCAAACACATGCACCACATGTACGTATCAAATCACAAAAAAAAGAACCTATTGCAAGGCAAGACATACAAGAAATAATATCGTGTCTCCAGTATTACATTGCACACATTACTCCTGATGTAGAGCCAAAACTTGCTCTTTTTTGGCATACTACTTTTGATGCGCTATCACGAAAAGAAATTGTAAAAAATAAAAAAACACTTCCCTGCGCTACTACTCTTACGAGCATTGGTATGACGGATGCCTACGCTGAGGCAATTATTATTCCTACGGCAATAAAAATTTTAAAAGAAAATGGGATTACTGACATAGTGGTACGTATAAACTCAGTAGGAGAAACTGAAACAAGTACAAAATATTTACAAAATTTTACCCGAGGAGTGCGTAAATACCAAGATGAACTTAAAAAAGAAGGTATCGCACTTTGGGAACACTCACCTCATCTTGCGCACAAAATATTACACACATCAAATCATAAAGAATTCGATGCTTTTGTATCAAACACTTTTAGATTTTTAAACGAATCTGATAGAACTCTTTTTCAATTGTGCATTGAATACCTGGACGCACAGCATATTTCCTATGAATTGGCCCCAAACATTATAGAGGACCCCCAATACGCAGCGCACACTGTTTTTGAAATAACCTCTCCTGATGGGTTAACTGTATACGCACACGGCGCAAGATATGACAATGTCTCAAAAAAAATATTTAAGAAAGAAATTGGGGTGGTATCTGCAACTATACATCTCCCTGGTATGTCGTTTGGAACGTATGCTCCGAGTAAACAAAAAAAAGAATGCCCCGATTATTTTTTAGTACATTCAGGAAAACAAGCTCGACTCGATGTTATAAATATGCTCAATAATTTATATGATTCGGGAGTGCAAGTAGCTCATGCAATACAATATAAAAAAGTAAACCAACAAATAGCAGAACAACGTTCGATGCATACTCCATACACCGCAATCATTGGAGAAGAAGAAATTAAAGACGACACTGTTCGTATAAGAAAAAATCTCACTAGAAGTGTAAAGATCATGAATAAAAAACAATTTTTAGGAACAATTAAAAAAACAGGAAAATCTTCTTTAAAAAAGCCTACAAAAAGAAAAAAGTAGTCCATTAACTTGAAAAAAAACTGTTGATATGGTACAAACAGTTATGGCATATACTGTTACAGTAAAAAGAAAAGACAACGAACCAGCAAATGACTTGTTCCGTCGTTTTACACGAAAGGTTCGTTCACTTGGCGCCACACAGTATGTGAAAAAAAATAGATACGCAAAAAGATTAGAATCAAAATTTACAAGAAAGAAAAGTTGTCTCAAACGCATTTCCAAACAAAAAGATTACGCATTTAAATTCAAAATGGGTAAAATCCAACCTACACAAACTCCTCTTCGTCGCGGAAGATAAATATGGGTCTGCCTTCTAGAACACCTCCCCCAATTGCTGATTTAAAATTTTTTTCAATCGTTCCAATTAAAAACAAAAAAAAGATTACTATACTTTTTGAAAAAAAAGTAGAAAGAAAATACAAAATATTTTTTAAAACTCCACAGTGGATTAAACTTTTTACCATGTCTGTTCTTTCTATACCACAAGTTCCAACCGGCATAACTCTCGCCGTAATGACCCCCCTAACAGCACAATTATTCAACATGTACTACCGCAAAAAAAAATATACCCCAAATGTGCTTACTACTGTATACTCTTCTAATGAAACTGACATTCTTATCTGCCCCGCGGTTGCAGAAAGTCAAGCAAAAAAAATGAAGATTTCTTTTGAAAAGCACATGCTTCATATATGGGTACACGCTTTGATGCATGCAACGAAAAAAAATCATTCCCCAAAAAACACTGCTCACGAACTAAAGATTGTAAAAAAAGTACTCACAAAATATTCTCACTCTACATAATAAAATTTGCTATACTGATGATATGAGAGATGTTCCACTTATATCAGTAGGCATAGATATTGGATCATACGCAACAAAAATTGCAATAGTGAAAGAATCTCCTGCTCGCCCAACACAACCACATACCCATCAGATGTTTTCCCGAGCTCAAGAAACTACTCATACACAAACTGCCCACGCTCAACTACTCACCAAAGGATACCACCGAGGTATCGCACAAGAAGAATTTATAAAAAATATTCATACTACTCTTGAAACAGTGAGAAATAAAATTGGGACAATCCCGCCACACATTAACTGCGCGATTCACTCCCCCCAAGTAGAATTAATTCAAGACAGTATGTATTACGCAACTGATACCCCAGTACTCTACACCAAAGAACACCTCACCCAACTTGAATACGAGTATACTCAAAAAATTGCGCGCACACACCCAGCACACACGTTATACGGATTTCATATACACGCTCTCACGGTAGACGGGCTCAGTCATGACCCGGATACATTTGTAAATGTAGCAATGCATAAAGAACTCACTGCACATATACAAGCAACCATATATCCTGCACATATCTTTAATACACTCACACAAATAACTCAAAAGCTTATTGAAAATTGTAGCTACACTCCTACACAAGAATATCTCACATTACTGGTAACCGCAGAAGACCGCCGCATAGGAGTTGTATGTGTTGATATAGGAGATGCGCTCACCACAGTGGCCGCTTGGAAAAATAATACCTGTGTGTGTATGTATACCTATCCTATGGGAGGATCACACATTACAGAAAAAATAGCAGTTGCTTTGAAGGTTTCTATTGAAGAAGCAGAGCAATTAAAAAAAACTGCATATCAAAATCCAAATACACAAGCAGTTAAAACTCTTGAAAAAACGATAGAAAAAGCGTGCAAACAAATACTCATCCCAGCGTATCACATGCTTTCATCTATCAAAACAAACTCATCTGTTACCTATCCTGCGGGAGTAAAACTGACAGGTGGAACAACTGATATTCCTCATATAACACTGTGGGCTCGTTCTATTTTTTCATTACATGCAAGTGTTCTTGCCACTACTAATTCTACAGGGCAAACAAAAACCCTTCTAAATATTGCCAACCAAGTGGCTCTCAATGGATTTAATGCCCCAGACGAAAATCAAGCAACGAAGAGATCGGCTTTGACCACTTTGTCTGAGTATTTTCTTAAATTTTTTTAAACATTGTGTTATGATATGGTATGCCAAAAAAGAAACGTACTGTTAAAAAGAAAAAAATAAAACAGGTGAGTCAGGAAGACCAAGAGCTTTCTCAATTTCAACCTGCAATTTCAATACGAGTGATGGGAATAGGTGGGTCTGGAAAAAATATGGTAAACCATATGGTACGCAATGAAATAACTGGTGTTGATTTCATTGTAGCAAATACTGATGTGCAAGATCTTGCGCAAGCAAAAACAAAAAAGAAAATACATTTAGGTCAACGCACTACACGTGGATTAGGAGCAGGTATGCAAGCTCATGTCGGAGCAGAAGCCGCAACAGAATCGCTTGAAGAAATTATTAATCATTTAAATAATACAGATTTATTATTCATCGCGAGTGGTATGGGTGGTGGAACTGGAACAGGCGCGTCCCCTGTTATTGCACAAGCAGCGCGTGATATGGGGATACTTACCGTTGCAGTAGTTACTAAACCATTTTCATTTGAAGGCAAAAAGCGTACTGAAATTGCAGAAAAAGGAATACAAGAGTTAGCGTCGCGAGTAGATGCGTTGATTGTAATTCCAAACGACAATATTATTCGTACACAGAAAGTAAAATCATCTCTCGCAGATGCGTTTGCTCTTTCTGATAATGTGTTACTCCACGCTGTTGCTGGTATTGCTGATCTCATCACTCGTCCTGGAGAAATAAACATTGATTACGCAGATATTCACAACACCATTAAAAATGCAGGAGTTGCTCTTATGGGAGTGGGGGTTGGAAGGGGATCTCAAAGAGTAGACAATGCTTTACAACAAGCAATCGCTTCCCCCTTGGTAGAAACAAGTATCCACGGGGCGAAAAGAATTCTTTTCTCTGTTGCCTCACGAAGTAAAAAAGAAATACTTATGGATGAAGTGCGAGAAATTGCAGAGCGTATTACAGAACAAGCAACACCTAATGCTCAAATTATTTTTGGAACCACTACAGATAAGAATCTCAAACAAGGAGAAATTCGGGTAACAGTTATTAGTACCACTGCAGATGTAACTGGAAACGCGACTGCTGAACCAGTAGCTTTCACTCAACGCATGAAAAAAGAAGAAGCACCTGAAATGAATTTGAATGATGATTTCTTAATGGATTTTTCTGATTCTGGGATACAAGTTATTCAAGACAATGCACCACAGTCTAGTGAGAAAAAAACAAAAAAAGATACAAAAAAAATACCCACTCAAGATAGTAATGTTGATTTATTTGATAACATTGTTTTTGGAGATGATGTTTTCCCGACTAAAAAAGATGATAGCAACCTCGACACATGGAGCTTAAAAGATTTATGGAAAAACAAGTAACACTTCAAGATCTCATTATTGTGGGAGCAGGCCCTGCAGGAGTATCCGCCGCAGTATACGCGGGGAGAAAAAAACTGAAGACAATTCTTATTGCGCCATCGTTTGGAGGGCAAAGTATTGTTTCTGAGTCAATTCACAATTGGATTGGGTTCCCTTCTATCGCTGGGTCAAAACTTGCAGAATCGTTTGAGACTCATGTGCGTGAATACGCAGGAAATGATCTCAATATTGTTTTAGAAAGTGTTACCACAATACAAACAGAAGGAAATGGTGTATCTGTGACAACTGACACAGGCGCTGTGTATCATGCCCGAGCTCTTTTGTTTTCCGCAGGATCAACCAGACGCACACTCGATGTGACCGGTGCAAAAGAATTTGAACACAAAGGACTCACCTATTGCGCATCATGTGATGGCCCTCTTTTTGCTGATCAAGATGTAGTGGTAGTTGGTGGAGGAAACGCTGGGTTTGAATCAGCAGCACAATTACTTGCCTATTGCAAAACAGTAACACTTCTAAATCGAGGTGACACTGTGCGCGCTGACCCAGTCACAGTAGAAGCAGTGTCTAAAAACTCACATTTCACTTTGATTAAAAATGCAATTCCAAAAGAAGTACATGGTGAAAAATTTGTTACTGGTATAACGTATATGGACACAATATCAAAAAAAGATATAAAGCTCTCTGTAGGGGGTATTTTTGTTGAAATTGGGCTTATTCCTACCACAAGTACCATGAAAGGTGTAGTTGATATGGATGAAGCGGGAAGAATTACAATTGACCCATGGACACAAAAAACATCTTCCCCTTTTATGTGGGCTGCAGGAGATTGTACAAACATTAAATATCATCAAAACAATATCGCGTCTGGAAATGCAGTCACAGCACTTGAAGATATCTATGTTACGCTTAAATCAAAATAGTTCCGTCCTCTATCGGCAATGCGTTTAATCTTTTGTTATGATAGAAACAATGGCCCTATCGTCTAGTGGTTAGGACAGCAGGTTCTCAATCTGTTAACCCGGGTTCAACTCCCGGTAGGGTCACAGTTTCGCTTCACAATGTGTTCTCAAACATCACAATTTTTCTTTACGGCATATCGGTCGTTTACACATTGAAAAATGAAAAACTCGTTTCACTCAAACGTTTCATTTTTCTAATGTGACACCTCCCTCTATGCCTAAAAAATTGAATAAGTGGCTACTACTTACTGAATCTGCATCTTTAAGTTTTTTTGAAAAAGAAAAACTTTAATTTTATCATTGATGTTTTAGTGGTATTTACAACTAAATGTAAATCATTTTTTGTTGCCGTATCAGTGTCTCGCATATCTTATAATTATAGCATTTATTGTTTCAATATACAGTGCTTTTGTGCTATAATTTGAGTAATAAATATGCAAAATATCCCCACTTCAATACAAAGTCTTGCAACGGCAACACTTGGAAAAGTCGCAGACAAATTTGTTGATTTTGTAATAACAAAACATACAGGTGTCTCTAGAAAAGTTTTTGAGGCTCAGGGAGATATTGAGGCTGACAAAGTTAAAACAAAATGGGAATTACTGGAAAAGCCTTTTTGGTTACAGGCAGAGGCTATGAAAATGGGTAGAGAATATAATAATTTTGGGAATATGTTACTTAAAAGTAGTCCACTAATAACAAGTTCAGAGAATAAAATAGCAGATGATAATGATGTTTTTTGGGGACTACTGGAACATTCAAAGACCATTTCAAATGATGATGTGCAAGATTTAATTTCAAAAATCATTGCTGGTGAATATAATAACCCTGAAACATATTCTATGTCTACACTACAAACATTAAAAATGCTGGGTAAAAACGAAATTGAGTTGTTTGAAAGATTTGGAACACTTTTGGTTAATAACACGCAGATACCAGCAAGCCTATTTACTGGAAGAGGTAATGTAAAAAATATAATGTCTGAACTTAAATTAGACTTTGGGCAATTACAGACTATGCAAAGTCTTGGTCTAATTTTACCTAACGAAATGAAAATAATAACCCCAAACCCAACTAGAACAAAACTTAACATATCATATTTTGATAAAATAATGACTTATGAAGTAGTCAATGAAAATACCGACATTATTATTTCTGATTTCTATAATTTATCTATTTCAGGTGAACAAATAGTTAAGCATCTAAAACCCAAATATAATGAGACTTACTTTGCTTGGTTGAAAAAAAATTATTCAGTTCCTAACTACACATTGAAAAAATAATTTAGAAACAGACCACCCCTAGATATATAGTTCCATAGAACAGTAAGGTAAATAATATCTATTTTTATAAAATCTGTATAAGTAAAAAATACGTTTCTACGCCTATCCATATACACTAATTGTACTATGAAAATAATACCCACTCCTTTAAGGTAAAAGGAAAAATTGAAATATGGTTTAAATACACTGATTAAACTGTTTTAGAGTTAGAGGAACTTTCAATAAGTTTGGTAAGATTTTTTGGATCGTATCCAACCACAACACTTCCTGAATCTTTTTCATTTTTTTTAAAAACGGTAACTGGGACTCCAAGTTGTCCTGAAAGTTCAATCAATTGATTACGAGCTTCTGGTGTAGTAACTGATATTTCAGTATATGCAATTTTTTTATCATCAAAAAACTTTTTAACATCGTGACAAAAATGACAAGTTGGTGAAGTAAATACAGTAATAATCATATCCCTATCGTAGCACATCCATCATACTCTGTCTAACACGCTATATACTGCGTCTGTTGGAAAAAATACTCTGTCCTCAAGTGGTTCTTTTTCTACCCCACGGACATAAATAACCCCATCGTATGCCCCAACAGCCTCTCTTTCAAGTTCAGAAACTCTATTATTAGATCGAGCATAAAGATCTTTGTATAAAGTATTTTTTTTAACCACATCATTATAATGACTAAATGCCCGATACATTGATCTTACACTGTGAGGTAAATGAAAAACTGCCAAAGAACCAAAAACGACAACGACTATGTATATTGGTATCGCCCATTTTTTTTTATATAGTGGAGTTTTAGGACTATACTGTGGAGAAATTTCCATATATCTAGCATATCATGAGACGACAATATATAATATGTATATGTTTAATTGGAAAGAATTTTTTAAAAAAGTAGCTGTCATTGCTCTTATTATTATCATCGTATTTTCTTTTGCGGTATCGATGTTTCCCAGCCTTACTAATTAATTTTTTATCTACTCATCCCGTTTTTTCATAATTTTTAAAAAAACATCATGATCCACGCGAACCTTTCCTGATTGGTTCATTCTTTTTTTCCCCTCTTTTTGTTTTTCACGCAATTTCATTTTTCTCGTAATATCTCCTCCATAGAGGTGCCCCGTCACATCTTTACGCATTGCAGAAATCTCTCTTGATGCAATAATTTTCCCATCCACTCGAGCTTGTATTTTTATTTTAAATAATGCATGCGGAAGAAGTTCATATATTGCTTCCACCAGTACTCGAGCATCTTGTTGTGCTTTTCTTTTTGAAACAACAGTACTAAATGCAGGAAATACTTCTTCCGCAAGGAGTATGTCCATGCGAGCCACATCCCCATGACGATATCCAATGCGTTCGTATGACACTGATCCATACCCTGAAGTAACACTTTTTAATCTATCAAAAAATTTTCTCATAAATTCTCGCAAAGGCATTTCTCCTATAAGAATACTGCGTTCATCTTGAAATTCATCCACCGAAACAATTAATCCTTCAAATTCTATAACAAGCTGAGAAACAATACTTATATAATCATGTGGGACAATGACTTCCAATCTCACCCACTGTTCTTGAATTGAGGCAATGAGACCGTATTCTGGAAATTCGTTTGGATTGGTCACAGTAATAGTGGTGCCATTTTTTGTAGTAACCATATATTCAGTTGAAGGAGATGTTATGATAAGATTTACATGCCCTTCTCTTTTAATTCGTTCGGTAATAATTTCCAAATGGAGCATTCCTAAAAAACCACACCGATATCCTTTCCCGAGAACTGATGATTGCTCTTGTTCAAATACTAGTGATGAATCAGACAGTTTAAGCTCATTAAGGGTCTGAGCAAGGGTTGTGTATTGAGAAGCATCTTGTGGGTATAATGACGCCCATACCATAGGTATCGCTGCCGCGTATCCATCTATGGGTTCCGTATGAGACCCTTTTGCAATGAGAGTGTCCCCAACATACGGGATCCCCGCTTCTTTTATGCCAGTTACAATGTAGCCAATCATTCCAGCACTTAATTCATTTCTACTCACAGGAGATGGAGTAAGTACTCCAATATCTTTAATAACAAAATCTCTTTTAGCACCGGCGAGCACCAACGCGTCTCCTTTTTTGCATACACCATCCATTACACGCACAAATGCAGTAACCCCAACATGAGTGGTATACCCAAAATCAAATACAAGCGCTCTTTTTTCAGAAAGAGTAGATTGTGGAGGTGGGATTTTTTTAACTATAGTATCTAGTAGTTTGTGAACACCTTCACCTGTTTTCCCAGATGTAATGCAAATATCTTCTGTCGTACACCCAATTAACTTAATCAATGATTGAGTAACAACTTCCTGACGAGCGTGGTGCATGTCTATTTTTGTGAGTACAGGAATGATGGTGAGCCCCACTTGCTTTGCAAGAGAAAGAACGGAAAGTGTTTGAGCTTGAATCCCCTGCGTTGCGTCCACCAACAAAAGTACTCCCTCAACGGCTCGAAGAGATCGAGAAACTTCATAAGAAAAATCAATATGCCCTGGAGTGTCAATTAAATTAAGTGTGTACTGAATATTTTGATATGTATGTGTAATACACACTGGTTGCATTTTTATTGTAATGCCTCGCTCTCGTTCAAGTTCCATAGAGTCAAGAACCTGATCTCGCATTTCTCTTTCACTAATGGCTCCTGTTTTTTCTAAAATACGATCAGCGAGTGTTGACTTTCCATGATCTACATGTGCTATGATTGAAAAATTTCTAAGATGTTCTAGCATAATTAATTTTTTCTATGAGATATTCGTACGCAAGTAGAAACTCTTTATTTTTCATCATGTATAAAATAGAACTCCATACTATGATTCCTACAACCCCTCCACCAACAAGAACTAACAAATTTAAAAAAATACTGCTCGGAGGAAAACTGAATAGATCTGCAATGTAATTCATCGCTAAATACGCAAGTGCTGAGGCCCACACATGTTGTGCAAAAGAAATAACGACTCGTTTGATAGAAATTTTAAAATAATACCACAGTGCAAATATCATTACGACCCCAGCAAGTAATTCTATTAATGAAAATAAAATCCCCATTTCAGTTAAAAAGAGTGCTGTTTTATTTTTAATATCAAAAAATAAATTAACAATTGTTTTTGGAAGTGCGCTTGTCGCAAAAGTGTTAGCGACGACACTCAATGCCACTATTTTAAATACAGATAAAGAAACTAAAATAACAAAAGGAATTAATGTGTTTTTCCCCGCATAAAAAACTCTACTACCAATGTAGAGTATACTTATACCAACAGTTCCCACAGAAAGAGACGCAACTGCTACCATTGTCGTACGCGCAGCCTCAATAGTAAAAAGACCTGAGGTAAGAAGTACATAAATAATTTCTTCTCGAAAGACAATAAGACCAACAACAATGGGAATAGTGAGAAACAGTATCATACTGATTGTTTGTTCAATTGTTTTTCTAAGTTCTGTGTGTTGTTTTTTTACAACATACTCTGCTAATACTGGGAAAGAAGCAACTGAATATGCAACTCCAATAAGAGCAAGTGGTACTGTGCGTATATTGTCAGCAAGAGTATAAATAGAAAATGCGCCAACTGCTACTGGAGCTATATATATTGAAGAAACAAATTGTACCACCTGGGATGAAGAAAGTGCTAAACTTCTTGGTATTGATCTTGCAATGGTAAGAAGCACAGGAAGTACAAATTGTGGATGAAATTCAGGAATCAAAGATAACTTATACGCTCGAATTGCAGGATACTGTATTAATAAATGTATTAATGCACCACCAACAACTCCTAATCCAAGACCAGATGCTCCAAGCCACGGATACAACCACACCACTCCTACAATCATACCACCAGTATAAACAACAGGTGTTAAGGCAAAAAGAAGAAATCTTTTTTGCATTTGAATAAGGGTGGAAAGAAAATTAGAAATTCCTAAAAGAAATGCTTGTAATGTAAACATTCGGGTAAAAAATACTACTTGATCAAGAGATGTGATTGGAATATTTGGGTAGAAAAAATGAATTAACGATGGAGTAAAAACAAAAAGAAAACCGCCCAAAAGAACAAGGACTATAGAAAGAAAATAGAGTGATGTTTGTACTGATTGTTGAAATATTTTTTTTCCTTTAAGAATTTGTTCTTCAAAAAAAGGAAGAAATGCAAATACAGAAGTAAACATAGTCACCAACACAAAAAATAGATCTGGGATTTTAAATGATATATAAAATGCATCAAGAAGCGCCCCCGGTCCTACGATATGAGCCAGTGCTCTATCACGAACAATGGAAAAAATAAGTGAAAGGGCTGTTGCGACTGCTATGACTGAAGCACCTGTATGCACAGTTGGTGTTTTGAGATGTAAAACTGAAATTAAACGTCGCCCAATAAAAGTAAACATACCACAGTATACCGAAACTTTTTTCACTTTCATAGTAAAAGGCAAAAAACCACTCCGTTAGGAATGGTTTTTTGAATTCGGTTTATAAGCGGGATTCTGTATCTTTCGATGCTTGTCATTTCTCTGGGAAATATGTTGCCATATTCCTCAAGCGATTCTCTTCTCGCGAAGCACGATCTTGCACACGGGTAAGGATTTAGCCGTTTCATATCTAGCTCACACTAGATTTACACTTAATAAGTGTCTCTTGACTTTCGTCTTGAGCGTTTCTGCTCGCACCTCTGTTTTTCAACGGTGGGTGTTACCCACTACCTGCTCCTTATATCTTTTGATGTAAGGGTGAGTCCCGACTTTCCTCTCTTGTTGATTTTTCTTTCAAGAGCGACAAGCCAACCGCACATTTCTAGCATACTTACAAACTGTTTATTTTTCAACTCCAATCTCGTAAAAAGAAACAGTATCCCCTACAGTAATTTGATGTTTTTCTATTGTTCCAGATTGTAATTCAAGTATCCAGCGAGCTGGTGCACCACGATAAATTTTTCTATATGCATCTGGAATGTTTGGGCGCTCTGGTTGAACTTTTTCATGCATTGCAACTACTTTTTTGTTTGCACCAATCCAAAGAATGTCAATTGGGATGTACATACCTTTCATCCAAATATCATATTCTTTAGTTTTTGGAAAATAAAAAAGCATACTTTTATTTTCTGGTAAGTTGGTAACTCCTGATAGTCCGTGTTCTCTATCTTGATCGTTATCAACTAATGTGTATGTTGTGTTTAAGTCTTTAATGCGAATTCCACCTAATACTTCTTTTTCAGAAAATAATCGATCGGCATCAAATGAAGACTCTATTGGTACTTCCACAAGTTTTTCTTCTTTTTCTGTGGCAGAGATAGATGTGATCCCTTTAGTTACAGCAATGGTAAGAAGGAGCGGTAGTGCGCAAATAAGCACACCTACCCCGAATGTCTGTATAAAACTTTTCATGTATCTAGTATACACGCAAAAATCAATAAATTATTATGATAGTTTTTTCCTCGCCGCAATTAATTCTTTTTCTATATATGTTGAAATTTTAGAAACTGGAATACGTTTTTGCTTCATAGTATCTCTATTTCTCACGGTAACAGTATTTTTTTTCAATGTGATTTCGTCCACCGTTATACAATATGGCGTCCCTATCTCATCTTGACGGCGGTATCTCTTGCCAATACTCCCAGTGTCATCATACACTATAGAATATTTATTCGATTGAGAAGTAAATATTTTTTTAGCATATTTTTGAAATTTTGTTTTTTTGAAAAGTGGAAACACTGCCATTTGGTATGGTGCCATGTGATACGCAAGTGTAAGAACAATGCGTGTTTCTTCTTTTGAAACTTTTTGTACTGTATAGTTCTGTTCAAGTAACGCATAAAAAAGACGCCCAGCCCCAATTGAAGTTTCAATAATGTGCGGTATCAAATGAGTGTTACTTTTTTCATCAAAATATGCCAATTTTTGTTTACTGAATGCAGCATGTTGTGTTAAATCATAGTTACCCCTATCATGTACACCTTCAAGTTCTTTCCACCCAAAACTGTATTGAAATTGAATATCTTCTGCCGCTTGTGCATAAAATACAAGTTTTGAATGTGGCAAAAAACGTAATTTCTTTTTTGATAGGCCAAGAGAGATAAGCCATTTCATACGAAGTTTTTTGAAATAACCAAAATATTTTTTAGATTGGCCGGGATAAATAAAATATTGCATTTCCATCTGTTCAAATTCACGGCAACGGAATAAAAATTGGCGAGGGGATATTTCGTTTCGGAATGCTTTTCCAATTTGAGCAATACCAAATGGTAATTTAGGATGCATAGTGTCATATACATTTTTGTAGTTGAGGTATATGCCCTGACAAGTTTCTCCTCGTAAATATGCTATCTCTTCTTTTTGTGTATCGTATGTGACAGAACCTAAATTTGTTTTGGCAAGTAAATTAAAATATGTTGGGTCTCCAACATCTTGAACAGATACTCCTTGTGGGAAACGAACTGTATGTTTGTGAGTATTCCACAGTGAAACAAATTCCTCGAAAGAAACATTCTCACACGCAACTCCTATTTCTTCTAATAAATGATCCGCACGGTATCGTTCGTGTGTTTTGTTATTAATAACAAGTGGGTCGGTAAATCCTTTTGTATGTCCTGATGCTTCCCACACGCGAGGGTGTGTAACGATACCACTATCTAATCCGTAGATGTCGGTTCGATCTTGCACCATACTTTGTAACCATTCTTTTTTTATATTATTTAGTAGTAACATTCCTACAGGTCCGTAATCGTACACACCAGCAAACCCCCCATAAATTTCAGATGATGGATACACGAATCCTTTTCTTTTTGCAAAAGTAACAATGTCCTCAGTTGGTGTAAGAGAGATTCTTTTACTATTTTTTTTATATGTTACCATATTCTATAATACCTTACTATTTTAAAGTGCGAGCAAATTCAATAAGAGTACGCATATCAGAAAATCTTCTTTCTTTTGTTGAACCACAAAGCACAATTGCAAAAACTCGAGATCCATCTTTTAATACCACCGCGAGATTTGCCCCAGCAAGCTCAGTTGTCCCTGTTTTGGAGAGAAGAAAAGAATACCCCTCTTTTGTCAATTCGTTAGTGTTGTTGGCAATAATTTTTTTACCACTTTTTGTAATAAATGTTTCTTTTGCTTTGGTCGATTGATACGAAGTATCAGGCGCAAGAGAAATGGTGAGTGTAAGAAGGGTTGCAACGTCATACACAGAAGATTGTGCCCCGGCAATAAGTGGGGATTCATCCAAACCAGTCGCATTATCAACGTACGTTTGCACGAGTGAATTGTATCGTATAAATTCTTTAATAAGTTCTATAAAATTTTTCCCTGTTTTTTTTTCAATTGCTCTTTCTATGGCTTCAAATAAAGCATTATTAGAAGTTATCACAGCATAGCCCAATAAATCTTTTAATATCCAAGTGTCTGGCGAAAGACTTTTGTCAGCAAACCGATTTAAAAGAGTGGCGTCAATCGTGATAACATCACTAGGAGAAAGCAATTGTTCTGCAAGAATTGATGTGTACAGCTTTGTAATTGATGCGATTGGGGAAGGTTCATGAATGCGACGACCTGCAAGAACTTTTTTTTTGTCAACATCATAAATAATTGCAAATTTTGCTGCAACTGTCTCTGGTATGTTCTCATATGGATCTGTTACTATTTTATTTTGAACAAGAAGGGTTTGTTGAATTGCAAAAATGTATACAGTGAGAGCAAAAAGCAAAAAAATTATTCCAATTCCAAGAAAAATATTCTTCCTTCTCATACAATAAGTATACTCATTTGCCAATAAAAGGTCTAGAAAAATTATGATCCAGAAATTTCTGATTGCGATTCCCCAGTTCCAAGTAGCCTCTCTTTAATCGCTGTTAATGATTTTTTCATGTGTGTATGAATTTCATTGTATTCAGGAAGTTCTTCAACACGAGTCACCCCCATATGACGTAAAAAATCATTACTCACTGAAAACTCTCTTTCTCTACCAATTTTTTCTTCATGAATAAAGCCCTTAGTAAGAAGCCTTCGTATAATAAATTGTGTATTCACTCCTCGCACAAAATCAAGATCGTTTTTTTTAATAGGCCCAATATAGGCAATTACTGAAAGAGTTTCTTGTGCTGACGGAGAAAGAGGTTGTAATTTTTCTGTTTTTTCAAATTGTGTAAGAACTTTTTCAAGATCCGGATGTGTATAAATACCTATTTCTTTTCCATCGTTGATAATAACAATTCCTCTATCTTGATACTGTAATGTTAATTCTCGAATAGCCTGTTGAAGCTCAGCATCATCAAGTTGTAGTAATTTTTTAATGAGTGATATTGGGACACTTCCACCTTCCATAAATAATAAAGCCTCTATAGTACGAATGTGTGAAGTTGGCGTCATATTATACTTTAGCATGATACGTAGAAATTTCTTGTTCTTCATTTCTTTTTGTAATCACAATGTCCCCTGTCATTTTTTCTTGAAATGCATCAAGAATATTATTTTTCACCAATTCAAGTACAGCAAGAAATGATACAACTACATCGTATTTATGTTTTCCGTGTGAAATGTCCTTAAATGAAGCTTTTAATTTTTGAGCAACATGCGAAATAATTGCTGATATCATTTCTTCAATACGAATTGTTTTTTCAACACGACGGTGTGGAGTTATGGCAATGAAAGATACATCCGAAAGTACCCGTTTCGCAGATGCATATATTTCTTCTTGATTGGGAGCAGCTTCTGGGGAAAATACTATTTCCTTTTTTTTAACGACACAAGACCCAGACCTACTATACACTGAAAATCTTTGCATATGTAATATTACTTTTTGTTTTAAAAAAGTATAAAGCTCAATTCTAGATTCGAGGTTTTTTAATTCATTTATTTCACTGTCATTAAGTGTAAGTGTTGGTAAAAGCGAACGAGCTTTTAATAAAACCAAAAGAGACGCAATGTAAATAAACTTTGTTATTTCTTCTGTGGGATATGTTGTGAGTGTTTTAGTGTACCCTAAAAAATCATCTACTATATCTTTTAATGCGATGGTTGAAATATGTTTCTTTCTTTTTTCAATAAGCTCATAGAGAACCTCCAATGGCCCAGTAAAATCTTCGGTCTGAACAATATATGTCATACCTGTATTGTAACATCGTATTCTTATATACTATGTTGCAGAAAATCCGGTAAGTTTTTTAATCGAACCGAGCCGATCGTCAAAATACACAGTAAGTGCATTGTAGTGTTTTTTTGCAAGAAGTTCCCCAATATTTTTTTGTGCCATAAGCTCATTATATTTCATTCGTTCTTTTTTGAAATACTTAAGAAATGATTCAAATAAAAGTTCTTTTGCTTCTCTATACCCAATAGACCCTTTTGCGTATCTTCTGCGTAAATCAGAAACTAACTCAGCGGGTGATATTTTGGTATGGAAATAAAATACAAGGCAGTCTTCATGTTGGATTGGCTTTCCTAGTGGAACAGAGCCAGTTTGTATACTCATAATTTTTTTTCGCACCTCTTCTTCGGATCCAAAAATAGGAATAGTATTGTTATATGATTTACTCATTTTGCGACCATCTATTCCCTTAAGAGCTTCAGACTCTACCACATGTGATTTTGGTTCTATAAAATAGTTTTTACCCACCCACGAATTATATTTTCGTGCCATATCGCGAGCCATTTCTATGTGCTGTACCTGATCTTGCCCAACAGGAACTATACCAGCTCCTGAAATTAAAATATCTGCGCTCATAAGAATCGGATACAGTAACACCCCCAACACTGGAGTTTGATGTTTATTCATTGTTGCATCTTTATACGCGTGCCCCAGTTGCAGTGTTGAGAGTGTTGTGTGCTGTGTAAGAACCCACTGTAAAAAAGTAATTTGTGGATAGTCAGACTGTCGATATACGATAACGTTACTATCTCCTGCACCACATGCTTCCCAAGCGCATAAAATATGCGTAATATCTTTTTGGAGTGTTTCTGGTTCAATAGTTGTATTTGTGAGTGCGTGCAGGTCAGCTACAAATGCAAATACTTTTTTTCCTTTTGAAATTTTTAACAATGGTAAAATTGCACCAAAATAATTCCCCAAATGAATAGACCCAGTTGGTTTTATACCTGTAATGATATCAGGGGTAGTGATTAATGATTGGTTCCCACCACGAAAAGATTTCTTTACAACCTTTCTTTTAATATTCTTTTTTTTAGGAGATGAAGAAAATTTCTTTTTCATAATGTATTAAATACAATAAAGAAAAGAATAATTGGAACCATAAAATATGCAAATGTATACTCGGCGTGGGAGAATAAAGCAAGAGTGGTAGAGGAAAAATTAAATACAGTAGTTGCATCTAAAAATAAAATTAATGTGGTATACCACACTGAAACATTCAATAATGCAACGAGAAGTGCTTCAATATAGGTCGATCGTTCGTGTTCTTTGTATTGTGTAATGATGCCGTAAACAATGAGCGTTAACACAGTGAGCAATACCACATACACAATGCCTTTGTTTATAAACGAAGAAAAATTAAGAACACCGTTTAAAATTTTATACGGAAACACAGGTAGTAGCAAAGCCGAAAGAATTTGAGCAATGAAAAGACTCACTCCTAACAATTTATTAAAATACGAAATGAGAACTGCGATACCAATAAAAATTACAAGAATACTAAGCTCCGCGTTGAAAAATTGAGCATACGAAAAAATTTGTTCTATACCCCCAGGTGATGCTTTCTCAAATGAAATTAATACGTCCTCCATATTTTTACTATATCACAGTATTGTTACAATCCTTCAGATTGTAAAATTTTAAGAGCCTCTTTGGCCTTAGAAGACAATTTTTTAGGATATACATATTCAGCAATGCAAATAGTTTTCCCTGTGCCGTATGGGGATACTACCCCGTATGAAATTACTATCTGTTCTCCATGACGGGTACCCTCTTTAAATGCAATTTTAATTTGTTCATTATCAATACCTGTAATTTTTTTTTCACACCCGAGAAGAGCTTCACTTAGAGTAATTGGTACAGATGCAATCAAATACCCTCTATCATATTTCAAAAACGGATGAGGAGAGACATTGAGAGAAATAAAAAGATCTCCTGGAGGTCCTCCTTTTTCTTTTGATTCTTCACCTTTATCACGTACGCGTAATCGTTCTCCTGAAGAAACCCCAATAGGAATAGTCACTGTGAGTGTTTCTTCTTTTTTTGTTCGATACGGAATGTGTATGCTTTTTTTTGTTCCACGCATTGCTTCTTGAAAGGTTATGTTCATTTGCATTGAAATATTTTTTCCTTTTGTACTTCTTCTACCACCACCAAAAAACATATTAAAAATATCCCCTGGGTCACCGTCAAATTCAACATTGCTAAATCCTTGTCCGAATATGTCAGAAAAATCTGAATGTGTGTTTTGTTGATATTGCGAGTAATTACTTCCAAATTGATCATATTTTTTTCTTTTTTCTGTATCTCCTAATGTTTGGTATGCTTCATTTATTTTTTTAAATTGATCAGCGGATCCACCTTTGTCTGGGTGATGTTTTTGAGCAAGACTACGAAACGCCTTTTTAATTTCATCTTGGGTTGCATTTTTTTGCACTCCAAGTGTTTTATAGTAATCCATAATATCTATATTGAGTAACAATATTTTTTATTGAGCGGTAGTATCTCTCACATCACCCGTCGGCTCTCCTTGGGAGGGGGGAGTTTGAGGTTGCATTGATTTATGTTTGTGCAATAACTCTCCTAATGTTTTAGTCGCTTGTTCAATTGCTGATACATCTTCTCCAGTTACAACTTGTCCCACAGAAGAAACGGCATCTCCGATTTCTTTTTTTATAACTTCATCGGTGCTAGTTTTTGTGAATTGTTCTGCTTCGTAACAAGCCTGTTGTGCAATATTTTTAGCTTCAATCAAAGCTTTCTTTTTTTGATCCTCTGCAGAATATTTTTCTGCGTCTTGTTTCATTTTTTCTATATCTTCTTTACTTAAATTGGAATTTTTCTCTATACGAATAGAATTTGCTTTACTTGTTTTTTTATCTTTTGCAGAAACGGTAAGCACTCCATTAGTATCCACATCAAATGTTACTTCTATTTGGGGTATTCCTCGAGGCGCAGCTTCAATTCCATCTAGGTGAAATTTGCCCAAACTTTTATTATCAACAGCTAGCGCTCGTTCTCCTTGAATAATATGAATTTCAACTGAACTTTGATTATCCGCAGCAGTTGAAAATACTTGTGAATTTGATGTTGGAAGAGTTGTATTTCTTTCAATAAGTTTTGTAGCAACCCCCCCGAGAGTTTCAATACTAAGAGAAAGAGGGATAACATCCAACAGTAATACATCTTTAACATCTCCAGAAAGGATTGCTCCCTGCACTGCAGCACCAATTGCAACAACTTCATCTGGATTAATTGACCTATTAGGTTCTTTATTAAAAAATTCTTTCACACGAGCTTGCACTAATGGCATACGAGTTTGCCCTCCTACCATAATGATTTCATGAATATCATTCACTGAAAATGGAGATTGTTCGATTGTTTGTTTTGTTATTTCAAATGCTTTGTCTACAAAAGGACGCGCGAGTTCTTCTAATTTTGCTCTAGATATTTTTTCTACTAGGTGTTCAGGACCTGCATTGCTAACAGATATAAATGGAATGTTAATTTCGGTTTCTTGAGAAGTTGATAGTTCAATTTTTGCTTTTTCTACAGCTTCGTCAATACGTTGTAATGCGAGGGGGTCTTTTGATAGATCAACTCCTTTTTCTGATTTAAATTTATTTAAGAAATAATCAATTAAAGATTTATCAATGTCTCTTCCTCCTAAATGAGAATCCCCACCTGTTGCTTTTACTTCAATCACATCATCTGCAACATCTACCACAGAAACATCAAATGTTCCGCCCCCAAAATCAAACACCACTGCTTTTTCTTGCTTTTTTTTACCAGCATAGTAAGCAAGTGCAGCTGCGGTTGGTTCATTGATAATTCTTTTTACAGTAAGCCCAGCGATAGCTCCTGCGTTCTCAGTTGCTTTTCTTTGTGAATCATTGAAATATGCAGGAACAGTGATAACTGCTTCAGTAATTGTCATACCTAATTTTTTTTCTGCATCTTCTTTAAGTTTACGCAATATCATTGCTGAAACTTCTTCAGGTCTATAATTTTTATCCCCCAGAGTAACTTCAATTCCACCATCAGATCCGCTGTTTACTTTAAATGGAGCATTTTTTATATCACTTTGTACTTCTGATTCATCATGTCTATGGCCCATAAACCTTTTAATTCCATAAATAGTATTTTGTGGGTTTGTAACGGCTTGTCTACGAGCGGTAACTCCCACCAATCGTTCCCCCGTTTTTGAGATAGCAACAACTGAAGGCGTTGTTCGAGCTCCCTCAATGTTTTCAATAATGTCATACCCCCCAGTAGTTGCAAGTGCAACCGCTGAATTGGTAGTCCCTAGATCGATTCCGATTATTTTAGACATAGTATATTTATATCCGAAGTATATTCATACCGCTCTGTTATGTCAACTTTTTGATCCCAATTACCACGCTCGCTGGGCGTATAACTCTACCATCCATTTCAACTCCAATACGAATAATTGAAAGAACACTGTCAACATCTGAACTTTCAATTTCATTCACTATATCGTGTTTCGAGGCATCAAACGGAACCCCTACTGTGTCAATGAAAGTTACCCCCAATTCTTTTGCAACTTGTTGTGCTTGAGTATACATGAGTAAAATACCTTTATGTGCTTTGTGTTCTTGTTGATCAGTGTCATTTTGAATAGATTGTTTCGCAAAATAAATACTATCTATCAAAGGAAGAATCACTTCGATGCAATATATAATTGTCCGTGCACGTGTATTAAGCATTTCATCTTGAAATTTTTTTCTATCATTGACCGCGTCTGCTTTTGCTCTCTGCCAACCAGCAAGATACTCATCTCTTTGTTTTGTTATCTCAGCATGTTCCGATTGTTCGGTACTTTTTATACTCTGTTCATGTACTGAATCAGTTTCTGTTTCTTTTGGTGGCATTACATTCATATATAATATTATTTCTCATACCTGAGAGAGATTACCTTTAGTATATGGAGAACCTATAATACTTGCAAGTATATTAAATTAATTATATTTGAGGAGCTGTGAGGATTCTTCTTTGACTGGTATTAGGATAGACATAATTAGGAGTAAGAACTATTTGATTAACAGTACTGTTATCATATGTTGAAAGAATTGATTGAGAAGTGTATGAAATTTGATATGTTTTATCGCCAGCATAATACGATTCATTCCCTGCAATTACTGCTCTCGGTATTGTTATTGCAGGAATAGAAAAAAAACCTTTCGTCACAGAAGAAGTAGTGGTAGCAGTAGCATCTGCCGTGTTTCCAATAAAACGAAGTATGCTTCTCCATATACCTGGATCAAGCACATGCACATATGAAAGAATAAAAATAAGAACTACTACAAAAAGAACTGTTTGAAAAATGTTCATATACTAACGCTTGCTCCATTGTGGTGATCTTCGTGCTTTTCTAAACCCAGGGTGTTTTCTTTCTTTTTTGCGAGAATCACGGGTTAAGTGGCCGTATGATTTTATTTTTTTCTTTTCTCCAGGGTGAATCGAAATAAGTGCTCGCGCAATACCTAACCGTATAGCATCGGCTTGAGCATTGTATCCTCCACCATTTACTTTTACTGAAACTGACATAGGAGTATTTAATATCTCCAATGTGGACAATGCTCTGTGGCGTAATTCAGCAATGGGAAAATAGTCTTCTATTGATTTCTCATTTACTACAGCAGATGTTTTGCTTGCATCAGTAATACGCACGCGTGCGATTGCTGTTTTTCTTCTTCCTATGGCCTCTATATATTTTTTAGTCATAAAAATTATTCAGTAATTTTAAGGTGTAACATTTTTTTATTTCTACTTCTATTTGGTGGCAACATTCCATATATTGCAAGAGAAACCACATCACGATATCCTTTTGTTGGGTTAGCAATTTTATGCGCAATGGAAACTCTTTTTTGACCTCCTAAATACCCACTCGTGTGCGTCACATATACTTTTTGTTCTTTCTTTTTTCCAGTGAGAATAATCTTTGACGCATTGGTTATATGTACTCGTGTAGTAGGAAGAATTCTTGGTTCATACTTAGCAGTATCTTTTCCATTAAGAATGGTTGCTACTTTCGACGCGAGACGGCCCAACGGAATATTACTCGCATCAATTGTAATAGTAGCTTGTTGGTGAGTGTTGGTCATACTACTATATGCTACTAAACAAATTCAATAACCGCAAGAGTTCTCCCAGATCCAGCTTTTTTTTCTACTTTTAATACACGAGTATAACCACCCTTTCTCTCTTGATAACGAGCTCCTATAACTTCTATAAGTTTTTTAACAGTTACTGTATCATTATAACATCGAGAAAGGAGCAATCTCCGTGAAGAGAGAGTTTTTTTCTTTGCAAGAGTAATATATTTTTCAATCATAGGGCGCAATGAACGAGCTTTGGCTTCAGTAGTAACAATGCGTTCATGTATAACAAGAGAACGCAAAAGAGACCGCATCAGAGCAACGCGTTGTGCTTTTGGTCTGCTGAATGCTCTAGCTTTTTTATGATAAGACATATTATGATTTTTTAAAGACTATTCCATATCGAGCAAGAGTATCAACAATATCTTGGAATGTTTTGTCTCCTACACCTGAAAGATTAGATACTTTATCTGCCCCTGCCGATACCAATTCTTTCACAGTATTTATTTTTGATTTTGATAAAATTTGAATTACTGAAGGAGAGAACCCAACTTCACCAAGAGTTTTGTTTTTGATTTCAGACAACATGTTCTGTTCTTTGTCATTTTCTTCTTGTATTTTAAATCCTAGAATAGATTCAAATTGAATAATAAGAGAGCGAATTGCATGAGAAAATGCGTCTTGAGGGGAAACAGTCCCATCTGTTTCAATGGTAATAGTTAATTTATTAAAATCTGTTCTATTTCCTACACGATCATTTTCCACAGTATAACTACACAAAAGCACTGGAGAAAAGAGCGCATCAACATGGATCACCCCCACACCTCCTGTTTTTTGAATTTTTTCATCTCTTGATCTAAATCCAATGCCGGTCTCTACTACTAATTCTATTTCGAGAGATGTTTGTGCGTCAGTAATTTCGGCAATAATTTCATCTTGATTCACCACTCGTACTTCAGATGGGCATTCAATATCTTTTCCTGTAACAATTCCTTTCCCTTTTTTCTTTATAGTACAAGTAAAAGGACCAACGCCACTTAATACACTCACCCGCAATCGTTTTATACGAAGCACAGTGGTGAGCACATCTTCTTTCACTCCAGTAATGGTAGAAAATTCATGCTGTACCCCTTTGATACGAATTTCTGTAATTGCAGCCCCGGTGGTAGAAGACAAGAGCATTCTACGCAAACAATTACCTAATGTATATCCATACCCAGGATAAAGACCAGTGATTTCATACACACCTTTGGTCTTTGTTTCTTGAATTTTATTTGGCTTTGAAGGAATAACAATGTGAGAGTTTTGCATATATAGATATGTAGAAATAAATTAACGTGAATAATATTCTAATACAGAAGAAAAATTAATAATTGCGATCTCTCCCTCGGGGAGAGTTTGTATAGTTCCAGATTCATTTTTTTTATCAAACGATACCCAAGATGCTCTTGGCCCTTTTGATTGCTCTAATAGTTGCTTAATAAGAGTACTATTTTTACTCAAAGGGTGAATAGTAATAACATCAGTAGTTGAGACTTGATATGAAGGGATGTTACATGGCTTTCCGTTTACACAAAAATGACCATGAGAAACCATTTGACGAGCCATACGCCTTGTGAGAGCAAGCCCCAATGCATACACCACACTATCTAAACGTGTTTCAAGTGCTTGCGCGAGAATATTTTGAGGTAAGTTTTTTTTAGTGGACTGCGTTTTGTTTGCAAAATCTACATACTTCTTTAAATTTCTTTCAGTAATTGAATACAAATATCTTATTTTTTGTTTTTCAATAAGTTGTTTACCATATTCAGAAAGTGCACGGCCACCTTTTTTTGTTTGTTTGCCTTGTTCACGAAGCGCAAACTTTTGGGTTTGACACTTTTCAAATATGGGAACTTGCAATCTTCTGCTAATCTTATATTTTTTTACTTTTTTCATAATTCAATAATATGTTATATTCTTCTTGGTTTTTTTTGTTTAGGACCATTGTGTGGAATTGGTGTCTTATCTTTAATACTTAATACGACAAATCCTTTGTTGACGAAAGTACGGAGCGCAGATTCTCTTCCATTGCCAACTCCTTTTATAACAATATCAATTTCTTTTACCCCCATGGCTGATGCTTTTTCAATGATTGCTTCAGCAACTTTTGCAGCCGCATATGGTGTTGCTTTTTTTGCACTAGTAAATCCGAGAAGAGCACTTGTTGACCATGCAACAACATTTCCCTTTTCTTCAGTTAATGCAATTTTAGTATTATTGAAGGTGGCTTCAATAAATACTCTCCCTCGTACGAGAATTTTTTTAGCAGATTTTGATTTTGTTTTTTTTGTTGTTGGAGTAGTTGACATAAAAGGTAAATATATGCGTAATCAATAATATTATTTTTTATCTGCTTTAACTCTTCCTGACCCCATTGTTTTACGAGGTCCTTTGCGTGTGCGACCATTGGTACGTGTGCGTTGACCACGAGTTGGCAATCCTCTTGCATGTCGATCTCCACGAAGTGATCCAATGTCTTTTAATCGTTTGATATTGCGAGACACATGCCTGCGCAAATCTCCTTCAATTCGCATCGCTTCTATTTTTTCTCGGATCATTTGTTCTTGATCAGGTGTTAATTTTTCTGCTGTGAGTGTAGGCGCAACCTGACAATCAAGAAGAATTTTTTCTGCTTGTGAACGACCCACCCCATACACTGCTGTGAGTGCAATAGATAAGTGTTTCCCTTGTGGTATGGTAATACCGGCAATACGCATAATTTAACAATTGATTATTTTTGTCTAGACTTTCGTCTTGGATTTTTTTTATTAATAAGGAACAGACGACCGCGTCTTTTCACGATTTGATCATACTTGTCTCGTACTCTAATTGATGTTTTAACTTTCATAAGCTTATAAACGTTATAACCGTTTCGTAATTCTTGCTTTTCCACCGTATGGATCTAAAAGTAATTGTACTTTGTCTCCAAGTAAAACGCGTATTCTATTGTAACGCATTTTTCCGGCTAAAATTGCTAGAACTTTTTCTTCTGTATGGTTGATAGTAACTCGAAAAAGTGTTGCGGGTAGCACTTCTGTTACCACACCTACTACTTCTTCTATATTTTTTTCTACCATGACAGTATCAACAATGTAACACACTGTTTCTATTTATGCAATATCTGTACGTTTTTTATGCACAATGGTTTTGTAAGTATCTATTTTTTTGTGATCTCCAGATAAAAGCACTGATGGGACTTTATATTTTTTCCCCTTCCATGTAAGTATTGGGGGCCTGGTATAGACCTCAGGTGATGAAACTCTTTTGTTTTCAATGGATTTATCATTTCCAAGTACACCTTTAAGTTCTCGCACCATACTATCTATACAAACCAAAGCGGGAATCTCTCCCCCAGTAAGAATGGAGTGCCCCACAGCAACATGCTCTGCTTTTGTTATGCGAGCAACTCGCTCATCAATCCCCTCATAGTGCCCACAGAAAAAAATGATATCCGTATATCGAGAAAAAGTTTTTGCTTTTTTTTGATTCCATTGTGGTGCACTTGGGGAGAAAAAGACAGTTTTAATTTTTATGCGAGCACCTTTGGAGTATGTATGTGCTTTCGATACTGCACGAGCATGCGCTTTTAAAAAAGGCTCTGCTTCGAGTACCATGCCAGGTCCACCTCCATACGGACGTTTGTCTATGCGAAATGTTTTACGCGATGCAATTGCAACAGGATCGTAAAAATGATACGCACATGCTTTTTTTTGTTGTGCACGTTTAAGAATAGAGGTTGCTAGATATGGTGATACACTTTCAGGAAACATGCTGATGATATGGAAACGAATCATACGTAACAAAAAGAGTACATTGTTTGTTTAGAAATTCCTCCAACCGTGATAGCATTAGTAACGTGTTTACTCACACGAGACGCATGTGTCATATATTCTTCTCTTTTTGAAGTAGGAATTTTTCTACTATACAACATCATATCTTGAATAAGTTCCCTGCACAGCAATACTCGTTCAGAAGTTGTTTTTTTATCCAAAAGAGATGCGAGTTCGTGTATGCGATCTTTTGTGGGGAGAGAAAAAAAATGATTTTCTTTTTTATTTATTTTACGAGGAAGATGATGTACCTGTGCTCGTGAAAGAAATGTTTGTGTAAGAGAAATATCATGCGGTAATAAAAAATAAATAACACACTCTGAGGGCAATTGTTCTAATAATTTTAATAAAGCATTTTGTGCTTCTTCACTAATGTGACTACATGAAACACTCAGTATATATGTTTGTGGGTGACGCACACTCATTCGTTGATGAAGTATATCTGCATGCTCCATAAGGCATGTATTAATTTCCATATGTTCATGGTATACATTTGGTAATTCTGGGGGAGCGTCTCCACAAGCTCCATACAGAACATACACTCCATGATTTCTATTATGATAATAATGAGATAGTGGCATGTGTTTAATCTCCATACAATAAAAACAACTACCCCCAGTATACCCTTAAAAATTAATTCTTCACTGGTGTGCAGCGTTCTTTTACTGTTATTTGAACATAATCTTTGTGTGTCATTGATTCAATAGAACTACCAATACTCCGAAGAGATGTTTGCCATTTTTGTGTAGCCTCTTGTATCAATGTAGAGTTATTTTTAGAGTTTGTTGAGGTTTTTGATATATCATTCAATACCAATTTTGAAAAAAGTGTTTTACCAGTTTCAGTTGGTGTATCTGCATCTTGATACGCGCATCGTGATGCTTCAGCAAGAATTACAGGATCTACTACCCCTGTACAGATATGAGGAACCCCGCCAATCGCAAGTTTCCATGTTGGATATGATTGAATTTCTTCTTTTTTGCAAACTTCAGTTTGAGATTTTCTATCTGGAGTTGAACATTCAACATATGGGAGAGATTTACTGTGGACTCCAAAAAGTGATTTTTGTTCAGCACAATGAGGACACCAAAACGCACCATAAAAAACCGCTTTTTTTTCTTTAAGACATTGCGCTAAGTCCCCCAATGGGACACTATTTTTACTTTGTGAATTTTGAGAAATCAAAAGAGAAATGGCAAGTGCTAATACAATTACTACACCTACAAAAAGAACTATCTTTGAATTCATATAATGTTTATTATAACTCTATTTACCAGACGCAGCAAGTGTATACGCTTCGATATGTCCTGTACTTATAAGTTTTCCTACTCCACGAATTACTACCCGAGATGGATCGTCTACTACTTGAGCAGGCGTACCTATTTTTTCAGAAATAAGAACATCGAATCCTGGAAGAAGTGATGTCCCACCAGAAAGAAGAATCCCATAGTCAATAATGTCAGAGATGATTTCTGCACGAGTATCACGAAATACCTGTCCTATTATTTGTATTATTTCATACAATACATTTGAATACGCAAGAGCAATTTCTTGTTTTTTTAATTTTATAATTTTAGGCAATTGAGTAACGGTATCAATACCTTTAACTGAAATTACTTCGTTTGACCCGTCATCAACAACACAGCCGTACGATAATTTTATTTGTTCTGCAGTGTGACGACCTATAACGATGTGATGTTTTTGTGCAATGTATGCAACCAATGCATTATCCAAATCAACCCCACCTAACGGTGCACACGTATACGAAAGCATTCCCCCAAGAGAAACTATAGCGACACTTGTAGTTTCTGCTCCTATATTTGCAATCATACGGCCGTGTACTTCATTTCCCTCTATATGTGACCCAAACAATGCTGCAATTTGTGTTTGTAATGGGATTACTTCAGATGCTCCAACGAGTCGCCCCACTTCATAAGCGGTGCGAAGCTGTATGTTAGTAATATGTGTGGGAACGGTAATAACAATTGCTGGTTTCCCCAAAGAAAAAGTTTTAATAGAGTTAAGTGAAATATTAAGAAATGCAATAGCATCTTGCTGGTTTACAATAATTCCCCTCTCAACTGGTGTTACTAATGAGATACTTTCCGGAGCTCTCCCCAACATTTGATATGCATCATTGCCGAATGAAAATATTTTTTTATTTCCAGAATCATGAGTATCAAAAGCAATAATTGTTTTTTCTTCAAAAATAACCCCTGCGTTCGATAAAAAAATACGAGTATGTTGGCTCCCAAAATCAATACCTATCGTTGTCGCAAAAAGAGACATACTCAATCATAACACATACAATTGCGCTATTATATAGTATGCCTATTAAAAAAATAAATACCCTCGTTGAAAGCTATCTTTCAAATATAACATCAACAAGAAAGAACCGTCTCCCCACTTCTGAAAGATCTGTTCTTCTGGAAGAAATTTGCACTTTTTTATTCGATAAAAAAGATTTTAAAAAAATATTGGGTCAAACAAAAATTTTTACCGTGAAAGAAATTCGTGATATATATTCTTTGTCTAAAAAGGCCAAAAACCCCCCTGCGTATTTTTGGAAATTATTAAGAAATAAACAACAAAACATAGCGAAGCACATTGCCGAAGAATATCGTTTTCAAAAGATGGCTCAAAAAGACATCCACGATGGTTTGTATTAATATTACAAGTTGGTTATAGTAGCTATAAGTATGAATAAACTACTCATTATTGCGATTGTAAGTTATATGGTTGTGGGGATTGCTGGAGCAATATGGTACAACCAAAGACTTTCTATTAAAAAAACAGTATCTTCTGATGCAGAACTAAATCAAACTGATTACTACGGAGAAGGTCTCCCCCCGATACTATCTAGTACACGAGAAGAAAAAGTGCAAGTGATAGACGAACCAATTCTTGATAAAGAAAAAAGAACAGCAAGTGTAAATTATTTTATTAAAAAAGGAGATGGAGAGCTTTTGTCAGTTGATATTACTCCCCCAGATTGGTTCAATGAAATACCTCTAAATAAAAACTTCATAAAAAAAATAGATGAAGCACAACAATCAATACTTGCTCTTGCAAAAAATATGTATATACAAGATCCAGAAAATTTTGAACAAGTTGCACTTTCTGCAAATTTTGAACGTTACGCGTACAAAACATACATAAGTGTTGCGGTTACACTTTATCATGTTATTTCTTATAATAAAAAGAAATATTCTTACATTACAGGAGTATATGACACGACTAAAAAAAGATACTTAACTCTTCAAGAGCTTTCCCAGCAAATATCTTTTCCTATTGAAAAATTTAGAGATGCGCTCACAAAGGAAATAGGAGAGAGTAATAATTTTTCATCTGCAAATGTTCTGTTCGCTGATTTCCCAATTTTTTTTCTGCGAAAGGTTATAAATGAATCTACTGAACTTGTTGTTGTTGTACCTGAAAAAAAATACAATAATGAAAAAACATTTTTACTTGTTTTCCAGTTATGAAAAAAATACTTGCGATTGAAACTAGTTGTGATGAAACTGCCATTGCCCTTTTACAAACAAATCAAATAGTGTTTGGTCAATTGGAACAATATGAGATTGAAGTACTTGGAGAAGCAACTAGATCACAAATAGACACACATGCGCCATATGGTGGGGTGTTTCCAACACTTGCCAAAAGAGAGCATGCTCAATATATTGTTGCACTCACTGATGAAGTGTTCCGCCAAACAAAAATTACTTATGAGTCGCATGCACCAATTGATGAATATACTAAAAATTATATTTCTCATTCATGCCAAAAAAATGAAAACTTACTCTCTCCCGCTATGGAATTTTTATCTCGTGAACAAAAACCTATAATTGACTACATTGTTGTTACTGTAGGACCTGGGCTCGCCCCTGCATTGTGGGTTGGTGTTATGTGGGCAAAAATGTTATCCCAAAGATATCAAATACCGATCATTCCTGCCAATCATATGATTGGGCATTTATATGCAGCTCTTCTTTCAGACACTAATAGTGAAAATAAGTTTTCTCTTACTATTCCAACAGAAAAATTTATTACACTCCTTGTGTCAGGCGGGCACACAGAAATTATTCTTACAGACATACAAAAAAATATGCATAAAAAAATTGGGCACACACTGGATGATGCTGCGGGGGAGGCGTACGATAAAGTCGCTCGTATGCTTGCTCTTCCCTATCCTGGTGGGCCTCAAATTTCACGTCTTGCGAACACTGCAAGAGAAAAATTTCTCTCTCCTGTACAATTTCCTCGCCCACTGTACAATGATTCAACATTTAATTTTTCCTTTTCTGGACTTAAAACTGCTGTGCAGTATTATTTGCGAGACACATACTCAAAATCAACTCCAATTCCTTTTGAAGATACATTACGCATTGCACTTGGTTTTGAAGATGCACTTATTGATTGTCTTATTCATAAAACAGAAAAAGCAATAATTACACATAGCCCATCGGCCCTTGCTTGTGGTGGTGGCGTGAGTGCAAATACAACACTACGAGAACGATTGCACCATCTGGCAAAAAAACACACAATTCCTTTACATATACCAAAAATTGTGCATTCAACAGACAACGCGATTATGATTGCGCTCACTGCAGTAGTTGGAAATCCTGAACCAGTTTCTCTAGAAAATATTTCTGCTATTCCTTCAGTATCTCTTTAAAAATGAATACAAGATGTTGTATACTGTGAGTATGAAAAAATATTCAATTACTCAATTTTTATTCGGATCAGTTGAGGAACTTGATACTCCTACACAGCGTAAAATTTCAAACTATGATCATATTCCAAATTATGTGCCCGGCAATACTCAAGTAGAAAAAAAACCCACCACTTCTGACGTGCCTTTATTTTTAAAAACAAATGAAGATGTTCTACGAGCTGAACTTCCAATTGATTTAAAAGAGACAGAAGACGCCTATATTCTCGCAGCGCATATCCCAGGAATACAAATACCAAATATTGATATCACCATACACCCAAGAAGTGTTTCAATTAGTACAAACAAACAATACTCGCATAATGAAAAAAATTCTAGATTTATTTACCAAGAAATTTATCAAGGAGACTACGCCCGTACCACCTTGTTAGCATCTGATATACAAGTAGCCAAAGCGGAAGCACGATATATAGATGGAGTTCTCACGCTTGTTCTTCCAAAATTGCATAACAATAACCAGCCAAAAAAATTACAAATTAAAAAAATATAATTATATGGAAGAGAAAAAAAGTCCTGAATTGCTTACAACACTTGAGCAGCAAAAGAAATTAGACGAGATACTTAAACACGTCGAGCACACTGACGCACTTATGACACGAGAAAGAAATGTTAGACAATTGAAAATGTTTTTTTCAGTTCTTATTGTTATTGTAACTCTTTATTTTAGTTATTCTTGGTATATAAAAAATCAAAATATCTTTTTTGAAGTATTTACCACCACACAAACATTTGTACAAAAATTAATTGCGTTTAAAGATATTTTTTCAAATGTAGTAAACGACATTGAATCTTTAAGTAAAATTAATTCTAAATAGTAATACTATTTTGTATACTCAAGAGATTTAGTAACGCGTATATATATCAAAACAGCAATAAGAGTAAATATAAAAATAGTAAGAGTTATTGTTGAACCAACAGCATGCCACAATACTCCAGAAAGTACTCCGCCAAAAAAGAGGCCGATTCCATAACACGCGTTCGTAAGTCCAATCATAGTTCCTCTATTTCCAGGAAGTGATTTCTCTGAGCTCATTGCTTTGTATGTCCCTTCGGTAAGTGAAGCGAACAACCCAAGAGACACTAGAGCAACGATCACACCATACCAATTTGTAGAAATTATTAATAACACATAGCTCAAACCAAGAATAATATAACCCAACATAATGTACTGAGCATGTGTGTAGACCGTTGACATACTTGCTATCATATAAGAAAAAAATGCACCAGATGTGTTATACACAACATATAACAAAGGTATTGCGCTGAGCAATAGTCCAAATGAGTACGCCTGTAATACAATAATTGCAACTGGAATTGTACACACTGAAAGAAATATAATTCCTAAAAAATAATGCTTATGTTCTATAAAAATATCTTTTAACTTGGTGTGAGCAAATTGATCTTTTTTCACAATACCAACTACTTCTGTTATATACGGAATAGTAATAAGAGCAGCTAATCCGAAAATAAAAGAAGTAATAAAAATAACAGAAAAATTCTGTGGATAGTGAGAAAGTAGTACATACCCTATGAGCGGACCAACAATGCCACCTGTGATGTCAAAGGCTCTTTGAAAGTTAAATGCTTGTCGTAATTCTTTTTCTGGGACAGACAATGAAAGAAGCGCGTCTCGTGGTGATTCACGTAATCCTTTTCCCACCCTATCAATAATTCTAAGAAAAAAAGGAATATATATACTTGTTGATAATATATAAAATGGGCGCGTCAGCACAGAAAGGCTATAACCAAAAAACATTATTTTTTTTCTTTTTTGCAAAACATCCGACAAGTGCCCAGAATATATTTTTAAAGCGTGAGAGATGAAATCTACCACCCCTTCAAGAATTCCTATTGACTGAACACTCGCTTTCAATGTTGATACAAAAAATGCAGGAAGAATTGAAAAAACCATTTCAGATGAAATGTCATTAAAAAAACTAATCAAGCCAAAAAAGAAAATTTGTTTTTTTGGTTTATACCACATACCTACCGTATCGTGATAGAAGTGATTGTTATAGGTGTGAGTGGTCTGTCTTGGGCAGATGTTTTTGCTTGTTCTATTTTTTTAACCACATTCATACCATCTATCACCTTGCCAAACACAGTGTGTTTTGTATCAAGAAAATTATTATTCCCAACATTGATAAAAAATTGAGATCCATTTGTATGTGGCCCAGCATTTGCCATTGAAATAGTCCCGATCACATTTGCATTAGTTGGAAGTATTTCGTCTGCAAAGGAATACCCCGGTCCACCAGTCCCCCACATTGACTGTTTGTTGTCATCTTTTGTGAGAGGATCTCCACCCTGTATCATGAATTCTTTTATAACACGATGGAATTTAACTCCATTATAAAAATCTTTTTTTGCAAGAGTTATAAAATTTTCAGTAGTTTTTTTTGTTCGAGAATCTAATTCCAAAGTAATGTCCCCAAGTGTAGTGTGCAGTACTGCTATAGTTTTACTATTCATAATATCTGTTGTACTACTTTTTTTATTAGAAGACAATGTGCTAGGTGTATCTGTATGTGTGGTGTTAATGGTTGGTGGAATAAAAAATACTACAAGAAAACCAATTAGAACAATAATAATGACCATAGGAATAAACCATTTCATATGCATATAATACCTCAAAAAAATAAAAAATTATTTTTGAGGTGGAGAAAAGAGGAAAATATAACCAATTGCTGCTAAAGAAAACACCATTGCCACATAACTAAACGCCCCTAATATATCTGCTATCCAATGCACTCCAAGAGCAATCCGAGCGTAGCCTGTAAGAATACAAGCAAGCCCCAATACGGATGCAATAGATATACGTACCAATCTAGACGCATGAGGCATAAGAAGTATACATAAAGCATAAATAGCAATTGAAATGATTAACACTCCAGTAGTGTGCATACTTGGATAACCGTATCCTGATTCAATTAATTGAGTTGGCCTCGGTACTGCAAAGAATTCTTTAAGCAGGCGAGCGAGTACGTAACTGACGGTAGAAAAAAATACAATGTACCCCGCACGATACATATAAGAAATATTTTTGATATGTATGAACCAATACCAACATGCAATTCCCAAAATAAGCAAAAAAGAAACAACAAGAACGTACCATAGGTTAGAAAAATGTTCTATGAGTGAAATCCCCACTTCTGGTTTCAGAGAAATCCACGCGACGCGTAATATTCCCTCCAATGTATCGTGAATATAATAAATACCAATAAATAAAAATAGAAATACAAAAAAAGCAACATAGAAAGCGATCATCTGCTTAAGCATACAACACACGAGCAACTTGCAATCCGTCAATAAATACCAATACAAATGCAATACCAAATACCACACCAGTAAGAAGTGTAGCCCCCGCAGAAATATCTTTAATTACTTTAATATCATTGTCTCTTTTGCTAGTAATTTTATCTCCAATAAATTCTATAGCAGTATTCAATGCTTCAACTGCAAGAACCACAGCAGATGAAAGAATAAGAAAGAGGATATGCATAAAAGAGAAATTAAGAAAAAAAGCAGCAATAATTCCTACCACCACCACTCCCACAGCAATAGAGAAGAGTAATTCACTTTTACATACATACCATAAACCTCTCAAACCATACCCAACTGAATAAACAGAATACACAATACCATTTTTCTTTTTTTGTGTCATGAAATAAGTATGCCACACTATTTTTTAGTGGGCAAATAATCAAGTGGATTAAGTAATGCGTTTCTACTCGCAACAGGTACTAATTGTGAACGACAAGCACTTTGAGAAGAAATGTTACTATATGGAACTATTTTGATACCTTCTGCATCGTATAGTCCAAAATGAAGATGTGGACCAGTTGAATAACCGGTATTCCCCGTATACCCAATGATATCCCCTCTTTTAATAACTTCTCCTACTGAAACAATTGATGACGATAAGTGTCCATATAAGGTTGCAAGTCCATTAAAATGACGTATAACAATCCACCCACCCCAATATACACACCCCCTAGAAGTATCAGTATTTCCTGTTCCAATTACTTTCCCACCAAGTGGAGCAAGTACAGGTGTCCCAACGGCAGCTCGAAAATCTACTCCAACATGAAAATTTCTCGCATAACGATTTTTTGCAAAAGATGTGTACCCATATTTTTGAGTGATGTAAATACTCCCCAGCGGCCATGAAAGAACCCCCGGCCCCGGAGGAGGAATAAGTGATGGGTCTTTAGTGTATAAAATTTTCTCTTCATAATCATATATTTCTTTTTCCAGACGAAAGCCTTCTTCTTCTTTTTGTGTTAATAATTTTTGAAAATCAGACTCAGATTTTTTTGTTTGTTCTAGAATTAATTCTTGAGATTTCTTACTTTCTTGATATACAGTTTCTCTTGCCGAAAGTATTCTTTTGTCTTCGGAAAGTTTTTCCCGCTCTTCTTGAATTTGTGAAACATTATTTTTTAATTTTTGATTAATATCGTTAAGATCTTTTATTTTCTTTGTTAAAGCATCCACCAATTCTATCCCCTCTCTGTATTTTTTTGAAAAATAAAAAAGTGGATTTGGATCAATATATAATAATGCATAATTTTTTTCTTCATACTCATCAATATCTCGATATAAATTTGAAATTGTTTTTTTTATTTCAGATACTGTTATTTCTCCTTTAGAAACATCTTGTTGAAGATTTTTTATTTCTAGTTCTCTTTTTCGTATAATACTACTAGTGCGTTCAAGTTCAGCTTTATTTTTTTTATGTATAAGATTTATTGTCTTTACCTCATTTTCTAGAGTTCGTTTTTGTAATGAAACATCAAGTAATTGTTTGTTGAGAAATTCTATTTCTTTTTTATTTTCCTCAAGTTTTTTTTCAACATCTTTTTTTTGAAATTCTATTTCACGTATTTCTTTTGAGCCACTCTCTACTATAGGAACAGTACTTGTTGAAACATCGACAATCGATGGTGCGCGTACTATAAACTGAGCATGCGCCAAGGAAATAAATAGAAATATTTGACACACAGCGAACGAGGCAAAAAAGGTACCTATTATTTGCATAGTAATATTGCCTGCGAAAGACGTACTTGTATGATATCAGCTGGAAGAATTTCTGCAACCGACATAGGATCCATGCTTTTTTCTTTTCCTGTGAGTGCCACCCGCAAGGGCCAATATACCTGCATTGCCCCATGAATTTTTGCTAACTCAGTTATTTCATTTTGTAATGTTACAAGTGTGGGGGAACTAGAAAATATTTTTTGTATGTGCACTAGTATATTGTGTGTTGTTTCTTTTTTTAAAGTATTTTTATTGAACAAAAGAGTATCAGCGTACTGATCTAATGCCGTAGGAGCAAGATAATCATATACACCATCATTAATGGCTGATTCTAACTCTTGTCTCGTGTGGTGTCTTTCTAGTGAATCATTACATATACCTGATATTATTTTCTCATCAATTAAAAAATTTCTTTTTTCTAATGTATCTTTAATACACTTGCATATACTTTCACGATATGTATTATCAATAGATTTTTTTCTTCTCCATTCCCTGTTAAACCAATGAAGTTTTTTTTCATTCCATATTGCTTTTGCTTTTTGTAATCCTTCAAAAGAAAATAATTTGATTAATGTATTCATGTCCATAATTTCATCTTGAGAATCATTTTTTGGATTCCAGCCCATAAATACAATAAAATTAATAAGGGCCTCTTGTTCAATACCAACAACATCACGGAAATCAGTTACCGCAATTGCATTTTTTCTTTTAGACATTTTCCCCCCATCACTGTTGTGGATGAGTGGGATGTGTGCATATTGGGGCCGTGCGTATCCAAGTGCTTGTTGTATTAGTATTTGTCGAGCAGTATTTGCAATGTGATCATCACCACGAACTATATGGGTGATATGCATATCTGCATCATCTGCCACAACTGCAAAATGATATAGTGGGTCTTTAATAGATCTTGCAATAACAAAATCCCCCAACTCTTTCACAGGAGTAACGATATCGCCATGTATTCGATCATTCCATACAACTTCACTGTCAGTTACTTTGAGTCGAACTGGAAAAACAATTCTCCCACTGCCATCTTTTGCTTGTTCTTCTGAAATGTATGCTTTTCCTTCCTCCACTAATCTTACAAGTAATTGTTCATGAAAATTTTTTCTTAATGATTGATACACAATTGTTTCATCATGTGCGATAGAGAGCCAAGAAAGCCCATCAATAATATTGTCAACGTACTTTTTTTCAGAACGCTCTTTATCTGTGTCTTCAATCCGCAATAAAAATGCCCCTCCATAGTGCTTTGCGAGTAAATAATTAAACAACGCAGTGCGTGCAGTTCCTATGTGAAATAACCCTGTGGGAGATGGTGCTACACGCACACGCATAGAAGAATTTATATTATTCATGATTTTTTGCTATATGTGCGATAACAGATGCTATTTTTTCAGCGCTATCTCTACGAGCAAATTTTTGCATTGCAACAATGCTTTTTTCAAGAGCAACGCTATCAGTAAGTATTTTATTGATAGTAAACAACATAAGATCTTTAGTAACATTTGGTTGTTCTACAACCGTCGCGTGTGTCATGCGTGCAAAAGCATACGCATTTTTTGTTTGATCATGAGAGATTTCTTGTGGTATTGGAATTATAAGCGTTGGAATACCCCACTCAGCAATTTCAAACAGAACTCCCGACCCCGCACGAGTAATAACGAGAGATGCAGTTTGATACGCAAGACAAAGATGAAATTGATCAAAAAAATCAGTCAAGTAATACCCCTTTAGTCCTTCTTCATGTGGAAAAATACTTTTTACAAGATCTCGCATATTTTTTATATTTTTGAGACCAACTTGATGTACAATTTGATACTCTTGCAACAACTCAGGCAAAATATCAACAATAGTGTCGTTGATAAATTCAGAACCTTGAGACCCCCCCAACACAAGAATTGTTTTTTTATTTGGATCAATTTTAAGAATATCAAAAGCATTTGGATTATTTTTCTTAAACAGCGCTTTTCTAATTGGGATACCTACTACCGCTGCTTTTTCTTTTTGCTCCTTAGTAAGAAGATTGAAAAGTTCTTCAAATCCTAAAGTAATGTATTCTGCAAAAGAAAGAGTAAAATTGTTTGTTCTGCCAAAGGTAGTGTCTGATTCATGTATAACAACAGGAACTCCTAATATTTTTGCCGCACATACTACAGGGAATGCAGCGTAACCTCCTTTTGAAAAAACAACATCAGGATACACTCGAAACAGTCGCACCAGCGCGACAACCACTGCACCTATAACCTGTACTACATTAAAAATATTTTCAATTATGTATTTTAATTCTTTTATTCTGTGTATCTTTGCTGCAGGACAAGGAATGTACACTATCCCGTACAAACGAAGCACTTCTTCATCAAAGGATGTGGGCCCCATGTAATACATTGTTGGTGGCTGAAGTTTATTCTTACTAAACTGCGTTGGTAATTCTTCAGCAACGGCCATAAGAGGATAAAAATGCCCACCAGTTCCCCCACCAGTTAATACAACTTTAAACATATATGTAGTATACACACACCTCTGTATTACTTATTTTTCTTTAATTTTTTTTTCTATCTCTATAAAAGGAAACAATTATACCAAATATAAATAAAGTAATTAAAGCACTGCTACCACCTTTACTAATTAATGGAAGTGGAACCCCTCCTACTGGCCCTCCCACCGCAGAAAGAAGATGCATTAGGACTTGTAATGCAATAATTGCTACAAAGCCAGAAATAACAGCTCGATCATATGCACGAGTGGTATTCCCAGCAATATGCAAACACAAAAAGAAAAGAAAACTATATATGAAAAGTATTAACGCACCACCAAAAAATCCCCATTCACTAATAATCACCGGAAAAATTGAATCCGTTTCTGCTTCTGGAAGGGTTGCAAATTTTTCAATATTAGTATTGGGACCATTTCCAAACCATCCTCCACTTTTAAGCACTTGAATACTTTGTGATGTTTGATACGATCCGTCATATTTTTCAAGTACACTTACACTGCCCGATGTTTGCTGAAGAAATGAATCTATGCGAGCACGAACATGCACTGGTAAAAATAAATACAGCAACATCGCTCCGATTGTTATAATTGATATCAAAATTAACCATATTTTTTTTGCTAATTTAATTTGTGATAACACCACAAGCATCAAAACAAGAAAAATGATTATTAGATCGAGATCAGAAATGAGATAAGAAATAATAGAAGAACATACGAGTATCGAAGTAAGTGCAATTGATTGAACAATTGGGCGTTCTTGCATATATCCATGTAACCCAATATACGCAGTAATAAAAACGAATGCGATTTTATATATTTCTGACGGTTGTACAGTAATAATATAAAGATTAAGCCATCTATTTGACCCATTTATTGTTTCTGAAAATCCTGTAAAAAGAAGTACCATAAAGCCAAAAGCGACTGCAAAAAATAAAGGTGTACATTTTCTCCATATGTATGCCGGTGTTAAGGACGCTCCGAATCCGAATATCATTCCCACTAAAATAATTAGCCCCTGTTTAGTAACTGCCAACCAAGCGCTTCCGATTGTTCCGTCTGCTAAAAAATTAAGTGAAGCTGAGTGAAGTAACATTAATCCCAAAAGCACTAGTACGACAATGAGACCCCCAATTTGTGCCGGAATAGTATCATCGAGCGCAAAAAAGGACTTTATATTTTTCATGCAAATGGACTGTGCGATAACCCTAACGCATACAGTATTCCAACAACTCCCCCAATAAGAGTGACTACCCAATAATACAAAACGATAGATCCTTGAGAAAATCCTTTATGAATAAACAAAAAATGCATTGGTGCTACTATAAAAAGCTTTCTCTTTAAAATTTTTTTTGAAAACATTTGCAATGCAGAAGATGCAGTGGTAATGATAAAAATTATTCCCCCACACAATGCAAAAGGAATCCCCCCACCAAAATCACTAAATCCCTCCACACTATTGATGAGTGTCACCATCCCAAAAATTGAAAAAAGTGGAAGTACTCCGGTTTCTGTCATATATACGCGCGCTGGTTCAATATTATAAAATAAATAGGTTCCTAGCCCAGCGATAACGCACAAAGAAAGAACAACTCCTATAATTACTCCTTGCCACAAGGATAAAAAAAATAAGAACACAAATAAGGTTCCTAACAGTGTTGAAGTAAGGCCATCTAATGCATCAATAACAGAGGCAGTGTACCATCCTGCAAGCCATATTGATGCAACAAGTATAAACCACGAATCAAAATCCATTGTATAACTCCCTATGTGTATAGTATCAATGCCGTGCTGATTCAATGCCCATGCGCATAATACAGAAAAAAAATAAATTACCAGTAGACGCACCCAACCATTGATTCTAAAATGTCCTTTGCCAACATCTCCGTAATCATCTAAAAAAGCAAATAAGAAAAGTGCTGCCAGCCATAACCAAATAATTAAAGCGATTGGACTTTGTGTTAAAAATGAATATCCACCGAATCCAAGTAGTATTGCTGGGATAAATAAAACACCCCCCGCTCTATACGCGGGAGGCTTTCCCAATCCAAATGCAGAAGTAATTGGTGCGTGTGCACCAGTTGTGTCTTTTTTTATATCCAATCTTTTGAAGGAAGTTTGTTTAAGTGCTTGATACAACAATGGCGAACAAATAAAACTCACAGCCAGTACTGATATAAAAAACCATAACAACATATTGTTATCATACCATAGTACAAAATACAGAACAATTATCTTATTTTTTCTGAAATATATGTAATTCTATGTTTATCTGAAAGACCAAATCTAGCAATTGCTTTTCTATGAACAAGCGTTCCGTATCCCATATGCATGCCAACTGCATATTTAGAATATTTTTTATTTTTTTGTAATAAACGCATATATGCGTCTCGTTTTTCTTTTGCAATAATTGATGCAAATGTTATTACAGTTTTATTTTCATCTCCTTTAATGATAGTGTACTGATGAATATACTCTTTTGGTGCGTATAGCCCTCCATCAAGATACACGATCATTTTTTGAGGTTGATACGATGAGATATTAGATATTTTTTTTAACCCTTTCTTTATTAATTTTTTAATACAATATGATATTCCATACGCATCTATACTGGAGGACGACATTGAAACCACCACATACTCACACATACCTTCATCCTTTCTGTTTTTTAAAAAAGATACAAATTTTTTACGTGCTTCGTGAGTTAATTTTTTTGAATCTTTAAGTTGCATATTAGATCTTTTTAAAAAAAATTTTAATTTTTTAAAGAATATATTTTCTTTAGATGAATATAAAGAAAATATGCCTATACTTACGGGGCCAAACAATGGCCCTCTACCTACCTCATCAATGCCAATAATTAAATGTTTCATCAAAAATAGTGAGTATAATATTTTAATACAAATACATACTATCACGATTCTAGTATAACCGAAAATAGCAATGTTTCATGTGCAATAATAGAGTATGCAAAAAATTTCTCTTTATAAAGGAATGCGCGAATTTACTCCAAAAACGTACGCTCCCATGCAACGTATATACAAAGTATGGGAAAATGTATGCACACAGTATGGGTACGAACCGTATCGCACACCACTCCTTGAACATACAGAACTTTATACAAAAAAAACAAGTGAAGAAATTGTTGGGGAGCAAATGTATAGCTTCACAGACAAAAAGGGTCGCTCCATATCATTGCGTCCAGAAGTAACCCCTTCAATTGCGCGAATGGTCTCTGACCTCGCCTTCCATCGTGATTTACCTTCTCCATTTAAAATATGGAGTATTGGTAGTGTTTTTAGATACGAACAAACACAACATGGCCGAACCCGTGAACATGTACAACTCAATGTAGATATCTTTAATTATTCAAGCGCTACTGCAGAATTAGAGCTTTTGGATATGCTTTCAACAATATTTCTTAATCTTGGTATAAAAAAAAATGGATTTACCATTCGCTACAATGACCGAACACATATCAACAATGCACTCATTGCTGCAGGAGTATCCAAAGAAGAAACAAAATCTGTTACTCGTCTTTTAGATAAAAAAGAAAAAATGCCAATTCAAGAATTGCGTTCAGAATTAAAAAAAATAACCACAGTTTCATTTGAAGACATTCAAAAAAATTTACGCACACCACCAGAACAATGGCAGTTCCTCCACAAATATTTTAAAAATACATTAGTATATGACCCATTTTTGATGCGAGGATTTGATTACTATACTGGATTTATTTTTGAAGCATTTTCAACGGACAAAGAAAACACTCGTTCATTATGTGGAGGGGGTAGATATGATGCGTTGGTTGAAATGTACGGAGAAACAAAAGTGAGCGCTGTTGGGTTTGGCATGGGAGATGTTGTACTTAATGATGTGGTAACAAAAATTAAAACTAAAAAAGAAGCCCGCCAAACTGCTATTGCAGTTATTGCTGAAGAGAGTGCTGATGAAATGCGTGCGTATAATACTGCAAAAACATTGCGGAAAAAATATCAAACCAACGTCCTTTATCTCGGGCACCATAAAAAAGAAATGCTATATAAAAAACTTAATGCGAGTGGTACTGAGTACGCAGTATACGTACACAAAACAAATGCATCCTTAAAAACAATTGCCACTAAAAAAATGAGTGCACCCATACTTATAAAGAAAATGATAGCGAAGGTCATATCTCTATTGGAGAAAAAGAAAAAATAATATGAATAAAGTTCTTATCTTTGATATAGAAACACAAGATGCTTTTAGCCCAATAAAAACAAAGCCAACGGATTTAAACCTTTCAGTACTTGGTATATATTATACCCCTACAAAAGAATATATAGCGTTTACTCAAGAAGATCTTTCACAAGCGTGGAAATATTTCGAACAAGCAGACTTTATTGTTGGGTTTAATAATAATCATTTCGATACTCCTATATTACAGAAATACGCTCCATTTGATTTAACAAAAAAAAATAATGTTGATATTTTGGAGCATGTAAAACATTCTTTAGGCCGAAGATTAAAACTTAATAGTATTGCTGAAGCAACATTAGGAGAGAAAAAAAGCGGATCAGGGCTTGAAGCAGTTCGTTGGTGGCAGGAAGGACGAATTGATCTTATAAAAAAATACTGTCTTGATGATGTGCGAATTACATATGAAATATATATGTACGCGCTCACTCATGAAAAATTATTGTACAGAGATTTTTCATTAACTCGAGAAATACCAATTGATATTTCTCAATGGAAAACAACTATCCCCCCGGAAGCTGCCAACACAACTCTTTTTTAAAATAAGGTATACTGATGATATAAAATAATATATGTACAGAGATTTATTCATAAATATAAAAAACTATACCCAATCATATCGTATTGAGCTTCTTGTATTTATTTTTGCTTTAGGATTGGTAGGATATATTGTGTACTCTCACGATCAATTCATAAAAAAGATTTTCCCAGGAGGAGGGGTTACTTCTTTCAATCGAACAGTGAACACAGAAAAAGATTTTATAGTCGGAAATCCTAATGCAGATCTTTTCATAATTGAATATGGAGATTTACAATGTAGCTATTGCCAAACAATGCATCCTCGTTTACAAAAATTACTTCGAAGTTCATACGGTATATCAGGACGAGTTGCGTGGGTCTGGAGGCATGGATTTCACATTGATGAAGTATCAATCACCAAAGCAAAAGCAACTGAATGTGTCTACGCGCTCTCCCCTAATCGATACGCAAACATTCGTGTATGGACATTTATTGAAAAATCCTTAGAAGGAGGAGTGTATGAAACTGAATATCCTCGTGATAGATACGCTGTCATATATAAGAAATTGGGTCTCAAAGAAACAGATGTTGATGCTTGTATAAAAAATATTGAAACTTCCCCACGATACGAACGAATTACCCAGGGATACACTGATGTATTTGATTTTAATATTACCTTAACTCCATATATTCAATATGTAACAAAAGAAGGAGAGTTGGTATACGAATCACGAGGAGTGATAGAAGAAGAGGAGCTTCAAAAAACACTCACTACATATTTTGAACAATACTCAACAAATAAAAGAAAATAAAAAAACCCTTGCTCAAAAAGAAACATACTGATAGTATAGAGATATTACCCACCAATATACATATATATGATAAAAAATATATCCTCTGTTCTCTCGAACCAATCCCCAACACACATATTATTCAAAATACTTTCAATTTGTCTAGTTATTGTAACTGCATCACTTGTGTGGATGGCTGTTCAGTACAGACCACAACCAAGAGCAACTATTTCTTTTACCGGTCAGGCAGAAATAAAGAAAACTCCCACTGTGGCTCAATTCAGTTTCACTGTTGAAAAAACCTTTCCTGTGGCGAGTAAAGCAAGAAAAGAAGTAACTGCTATAACAGAAAATCTCACCAACAAGATACTATCTTTTGGAGTTAAAAAAGAAAATATAAAAACTCTTGATTATTCAGTATATCCAATTTATGAGTATGAAGCGATTGTGTCCCCTAAAAATGAATACACCCCACCTATTGTAAATACACAAAAAATAAAAGCATATCGTGTTACACAATCTACTATGATAGAAACTGATAATTTTGACACTTTGGAAAGTCTTCTTACATTTGCTACAGATAATGGGGCAACTTCCGTTGGGTCTCCTCAGTTTACTTTTTCAGAAAACGAGAAGAAAAAAATTGCAGAAGAAGCAATTGCAGAGGCAATTAAAGATGCCCGCATACGAGCAAAAGCACAAGCAAAAGCATTGGGAATATCTCTAGGAGACATACAAGGATTTTATGTACAAGATCAATCTCCTTACCCATATGCTGCAGCAAAATTATTTGACAATAGGGGTGAAAGCGCATCATCTGTTTCAATTGAACCTGGGCAATCCAGTATCAATAAACAAGTGACTATCACTTATTATATTTAGTGGAACAGTACGCACGTATGCGCACTATTTATAAAAAAAGAGGTGAAAGTAATTTAGAATGTTTAAATAGACACTTCCCAAAAGATGGGATCCCTCGCACATACGCCGGAAGATTAGACGAAATGGCAGAGGGTGCTCTTCTTATTCTTGAAGGAGATGAATGTAAAGAAGCAAAAAAACATTGGTACCACAGCAAAACATACCGCGTAAGTTTTTTGTGGGGTCTGTCTACTGATTCACTAGATGCCCTTGGATGCATCACTACATGTGCACTCCCCACGCAAACGCCCTTTAAAGAAAGTATTTATACTGGAAAATACTCGCTTCCGATTCCAAAATATAGTGCTAAACCAGTTGATGGTATAGCATTATGGGAACATACTCAAAAAGAAAATATTGTTACTGTTCCTTTGTTTAGTGGAGAGATATATTCATGGGAAAAAATGCCTGATATTCAACATTCATTCACAGAGGTTGTAAAAGAAATTAAAAATACTGTGGCATGTGTTTCTGGAAATTTCAGAAAAAAGGAAATCATTGATTCATGGGATTTTTATAATAAAAAACATAATCTTGTTTTGGTGAATATGAGCACATATACATTGCACGTAAGTGCTGGATTTTATATTAGATCCCTCGCACAATATCTTGCTAATGAAAATAATACCCCATGTATGATTTATACACTCAAGAGAATGCCAATTGACATTGCTAACTTAAAAGAGACCCAATAGGTGAATCTTTGTGTGGTTCAATGAGCATAACTTCTTTTACTCCCTCTGTGTTTTGAGATGAAGAACACAAAAGCATTCCATAACTTTGAACACCTTTTATTTCTCTTAAAGCAAGATTTGATACCACCACAACTTTTTTCCCAATAAGAGATTCTATACTGTAATGTTGTTTAATGCCAGAACAAATGGTCCGATTAGTTATTTCTCCAAGATCAATTTTCAATTTATATAGTTTGTCTGTGTTTGGTATATCCTCTACTTCAATAATTTTTCCTACACGCAATTCAATTTTTTTAAAATCATCAATGGATATTTCCATACTCTACTGTACCACAACCACGAAAGCACTATTTAAGTGAGTTAATATACCCAAGGGTAGTAAAATCAAAAATTGCATTTACCGTGATACGAGGAACTTGCGATTTGATACTTTCTTTGTATTCACGCACTCGTTCTCCAACAGATTTGGTATACACTGTTGTTTCATTTCCAACAGACCCTTCTCCAGTGAGTGCTACAAAAAACCCATTCGCATTAAGAAATACTTGTAGCGCGCGCACATCATCTCCAGTGTCACCAACACTTAATGGTCGAGTAAATATAATGGTTGGAAGTTTTTCTTTTCTTTGTTGTTCAGCAATTATTACTGAATCCTCTTTTTTTTGAGTTGCGTTGATTTGTTTTTTTTGTTGTGCATTGATCCGTGCAATTTCTAGTTCTCTTTTCGCATACAATACTTTCAATTGAGCAACAAGAGACGCGAGTATCGCCTTAAGTTCAACTATTTTTTTCTCACGGGCAATATCTGTTTCTTCTATTTTTTTATTTATATGAATTCTTGTTTCTTCATTTAATGTTCCCGTGATAGAAAGTTTGTGAGCTTTTTGATATTCGCGTAATGCCCCCCCCACTGCGATCGTATAGAGATCAGTTTCTTTTCCAGGAGAACCAAGACCAGTTGCAACAATAACAAAATTATTTGTATTGAGAAACTTTTGTAACTCTCGAACATCTTCTCCACGAGTACCAATGTAAAGTGTACGTTCAAATGCAAAACTCTGCAGTTGTGCTGAATCTATTTCCTTTGTTGTGGTTTTAGTTATATCAAATAAAGATACTTGTGTTTTTGTGCTTTCTCGAGTATTTACATCAACAACAGGAGCAAGCACCCCCCCACCACCACCTCCACCACCCCCCCCACCTGACGAAACAGGAACAGGGTATGAGGAGACATGTGTCATAAAATTCGACGGTATAGGTAGCACATCATCAGTGGCGATTACTCCATTATCAATAATACTATCAACCAAAAGACCCCCTCCTACACCGTACGATCCATTAGGGATGATAGTATATGTACATCCTTCACTTATGAATTCGAGATTATTTATATTCCCACTACTATGAATTGGTGGAGTACCAGTAAGTATAGGGATATATTGATAATACAGAGTATTAGAATTATTTAAATCAAAATAAGAATAATATCTATTGTGTACCAATCTATCAACATCAACAACAGAACTTGCGGATGTAATTATTGGTAATTCATGCGCGGTTACAGGAGAATCAATTGTGACTGTTGGTATGTGTGTGTACCCGTCTCCTGCGTGAATGATGTTCATTCCTGTTATGATCCCCCTATCAATTGTTGCAGTTGCGGTTGCGAGAGATCCCACATATTCAAAATGATTAAATACTCCAGCTGTATGTGTGGGAGGAACACTGCCGAGTGTGCCAGTTTGAGTAAATTTGTAGTAATTAGTTACTCCATTACTACTGTATGAATAGTATTCGTTTTGTATAGCAGGGTCATTACTTATCCAAGCGATTGCATTCACCGGAGGATCGATTGATATGTGTGGGGTGGTTATATATCCTCCACCTGCGTGTAACAAAATAAGTTGAGTTAATTTTTTATACCCTGTGGTATTTATTTGTTCGCCTATCACTGGATGAACACGAGCCTTCGCTGCAACATATGAAAATCCATTCACAGTGCCTGATATATGTACTGGCAATGCATTCGGCTGAATGTATCTATAGTAACGTGTAGATGAATTATGTGTGTAATAATATTTGCGATTGTTGGAAGTGCTTGCCTGTGAAGTCCACATTGTTGCGGGGATTGAGAAAGAAATTCTTCTTTGTGTAAATGGTCCATCAGTTATGGTTGCAAGGTGCAATGTTCCATCAACCCCGCATTTCGAAACTTCAACCAATGGAGTCCCCGAGAGCGCAGAACTAAATTCAAATGTAGTATTTACTTCTGACTGTGTTTGTGTACTTGCAGATGGATTAACTGAAGAAAGTGTGTTTCGTACTGTCACTTTTTGAGTAGCATCTTCTGCGTTTTGCAAAGCGTTTCCAATTGTATCAGTTGCTCCATTGGCAAATAATTTGGTGATCAAAAGAGATCCATATGGAGTTGGTTCTACGGGTACTACAGATGTAGGAGATGTTATAGGTATAGGGCAACTAATCATATTAGTTGTATTTTGATAATATGCACAAGTAACTGAAGGAACATTTTTTGTTCCTACTTTAACATCAACACTAGGGATATTCGAAATCGCCAATGGTTCATTAAAAGTAATGATAGCATTCACTGTACTATTTGATGTAATAAGTCCGTTCTGTCCTCCTTGCCATGTAATGTTTGTAATATATGGTTTTCGTGTATCGTAAGTAATTTCATTTCCAATGATTGTATCATTTGTATTTCCAGCAAGATCAATTACAGCCCCTGGATTAAGAGTATATCGAATAACTCCTTGTTGCACTTTTTCAGGGACCGTAAAGGTAAATTTATATGCTGATCCATCAGAATGCATTGTCGGCTGAAGTTGAATTAATTGAGGTGGTGTTGGTTGAGGTTGATCTATAAGATAACTTATAGTAGGAGTGGATCCATCCGCGATAATACCTCCATATACAACTTCAAAACAAGACCCCCTTGCAGTTAATTTAATTATCGGATCATGAATAAAGTTTGTGTAAGAAAAAACTGGGAGCGTTGATGGACAATTGATTCCAGATGGAAGAGCAATGGTTGCAATAGAACGAACTCTCTGTTGATTTAGAGTCGCCCCACTGTATACAAATGCGTTAGCATTAAAAATACTCTCTCGCACAGTTATTCTGTTATCAGATTGAGAAACAGTTTTTCCAGATTTTGTTTCTGTGAGAGAAAATATGCAATCCCCGCCAGATTTTTTAAATGTGAACACCCACACTGTTTGTCTTTGTGTATTTATTTTTTTTTGAACATCACAATATTGAGTAGATGGTTCAGAAAGTGGCAATATAGTAATACTGTCCCCACTTACATGATCAGAAATAAAAAGTTCATACGAGTTTGCTCCAATTGATAAAAATTCTGCATTGCGAACAGTGACAACAGAAAAAGGAAGTGGCACCGTTGTTGGTTCTGGTATAAGATTATTCAATCCTACATTATTATTTACTCCTGAAGAAAAAGACCCATAGACATCAACATTTCTACTGCCACTTTTTATAATCACTCCATTTGGATTGTTTATAAAAGTAATATGTGGTTTTTCAGTACTAAATAATGTTTTTTTATTTGTAATTGATATTTGACTAGAAGAAACATTATTATATATATCAATAAAATTATATATTGAGATACCAGTAAATGAACTTCCTGACACTCCTGTTACTGTAAGAGAACATTCAATTGCATATTCAGTTTTTATAGGGTGCGCATTATTTCCTAACGCGAATGATGTAGTGATGGTTCCTATACCAGTTATCGTTGCTTGCAATGCATTACATTTTGTATATTCATTAAATTTTAATGCTACTGTTTGAGAAGATGCGCGCACACTATCGAACAAACCTACCTCACCTACATATGTAGGTGGTGTAGTATCTCTTTGAGTATATGTTGTTGAACCAACGCGCGCTTCTTGTGTATTATCTAATATTGTATACGCAACAATCACTCCGTCAACAAAAGTATGCGGGATGGCATACACCTCACTAGTTGATGTTGGAACAATTCGTCTTTTAATAAAAGAAGATTGTCTTCCTATTTCATACGGGTAATTTTTAACAACAAGGAAATACGGAACTCCTACGGAAAGATTCTGCACCGCCACATTTAAAGTTGACCCAGTTATATTTTCTATACCCTGTATACCATTTATTTGTGGATTATCAAAAATCGGTGCTGGAGATATTTGAGGGGTTGATTCAGGAGCAACGATAGTAATTAATGGAATGGTAGTTAATGGATTTACAGAACCAATGATATCTTGCACCCCCCCAGATGGAATACTTACGTTAAGTGCAGTTGGGGTTGAATGGATTGAAAGTGGTACAAGATATTGTTTAAATATATTCTCAAACTGACTTCCTACACGAATTGGTGTACCAATGCTTGCGCACTGCGATCCTCCAGATTGACACTGCAGGTTAAAACTATTTGGGGAAAAAGTACTCTCTCTAATGTTATCAGTAAATGTTGTATACAGATACGCAGAAGATCCTATTTCAAATTTATTTGTCTCAGTAGTATCAACAATTGGAATATTATCCCCCACTAACACTTCTCCAACAAAAACAGGTACGGTATCAATTGATTGTGCTATGTAATTTCCTGCAAGATCTCTTGTGCCAATTGAATCATACGATATTCTTGGCACTACAACTGGCTGAGGTTGTGTATGCATGTATTCAAAATTATTGATAGTACCAGTTGTGTGTGTTGGTACAGTAATTCCAAGTGTATTTGACCCAGTAGTGCCTATAAATTTATAATATCGTGTAGTTCCACTGTCTGTTATTGAATAATAGTTTCCATTCGCACCTGCTCCACCTGATGACCATGCCGAAACACCTGTCGGGGAGGAAATGACAATGGTTGGAATCGTGAGATATCCTGATCCAGGATTTGTAATAGTAACACCCGTCAATTTAGTTGATGCAATTGTTGCGACAGCAAGAGCTTGTGTGCCCACATATTGAAAACCATCAACTACCCCAAAAGTGTGTATTGGAGCAATCGTGCCAAGTGTAGAGCTCGTGCCAATAAACTTATAATAATGAGTAACACCCTCCACTGTGTGCGAATAATGATTATTTCGTACAGCAACTCCATTACTTATCCATGCACTTACCAATTGTGTACCTATAGGAGATGAAATAGTAACCGATGGTGTGTTTATATATCCAAATCCTTCATTCACAACAGTAATACGATCTAGTTTAAGAATTGGGTTAATCAATCCTCTATCTTGAGATTGCACTACATAATTACATAATAGTGATATATCAGCTTCTTGTTGTGGTGCACATTCTGCAAATTTCTCTACACCCCCTATTTTAAAGTAAAATTTTTTGTTTAATTGATATCCAGCCCCCGCAGACCCAGGATCTATTGTTATTGCACTAATTGATCCATTTGTAATAGTTGGGATAAGCGTTGCTCTCGCACCTACATATTCAAAACCATTAACCACTCCTGAGATGTGTGTTGGAGAAATTAAAGTTCGTTCACCTGTTGCAATATTTACTACTACTTCTACAGTCCCCACCACTTTATATATACGATTATTAAATTCATAATACAAACCTTGAGTATAGAAATTATTTTGTGAAATAGAAAGCGGGAATGGAGCTGGGGCCTTTATTTTTGTAACGTCGCTATTTGAATATCCTTTTCCTCCGTCAATAAGATTTACACTTGCCACACTCCCTGCCCCGTTATTAATAGATAAGGTTGCTACTGCTTTTTTTACCTCTGGTGGAGATATAATAATATCTGATGGGTTGACTCTTCCAGATTCATACCCAGTTCCTCCATTGGTAATAGTAATATTTGTCACCCCGCCATTACTAAGCACAGGCGAAAGAATAGGCAATGTTCCAAAAGTAGTTGTTGTTATTAAAGTATAATCAGTCCCTGACCCACTGGGAATTGTATTTTTATTGTCATCAAATGTGATAGGAGCAGTGACCCCATCGTCTCCCACTGACACTACTCCATCTACAATAGAAACAGTTCCTTTTGGAAACACTCGTGGAAATTTATTAGTTGCATCGGAGTCAATGTAGACATGATTACGAGTTGATGATGTATTAATTAATGTTGGTCTTTCATATGAAAATATTGCGTCGAGTCCTTTGTCTGGATCGTTGCCTTCTCGTACAGCTGTGGGATGAATTATTTGTTCATTGATTGATCCGTTTACTATATCTACTTCAAATTCTCTTTCAAAATATTGCGCCCCTTTAAATGTAACTGTCTTAGTGTCATCATTAAGTGAAGTACTTTCTGGTCTCTTATACTTTATTTTTATTTTTCCTTTTCCATTGGCGGGAACAAATCCCTCCCCTCCAGAAATTTTAATTTTATATACATTGTTTGCATAATATCCTCTTGAATTTCTCCAAAGTTTTTGTTGAAATGGTCCAATTGCTTCAAAATTAATTTCTTTAAGATTGTGACTAAATTCAACTCTAGCAGTTCCATTGGTAAGGCCTGATCCTCTGTTATTATTTGTAATTCGTAATCCATCTATGCCATTCTCTTCGTTTACTGCTACTGTGAAAGTTGGTGGAATGCCCTTCGTAGGTTTTGGGAGAGTGATTGTTGGTGCAGTAGTGTACCCATTTCCTAAATTAGCTATTGGAATATTTGTAATTGATCCACCTACAACAGTAGGAGTTCCTACTGTTGCAGTCACAGCAATTGGAGAAGGAATTTCTACTGAATATATATTTGCTTCCACTGGCTCACTGTGTCGAACTTCAAAAGTAACAGTATCCCCCGTACGAGCCACTTCCTCTGAAGAGGAGTTATTTGAATACACAAATGCTCCTATAATATTTGGGGACTCACTATCTAAAAAAATAGACGGGGCAATGTCTCTTGTAAGAGATGTAGTCACAAGTGGTGAGTTACCATCATTACTGAAAGATCCATTATACACATACACTGGAATTTGCAAAATGGTGTTGGTTATCACATGCTTAGGTGTGTTTCCCACAATGGTATAATTATTCGCATTTGTTTTTTCTATTCGAGTAATAACAAAACTATCGTCATCTGAAAAAAATATATTTGGCACTGTTGTGTACCCACTTCCTGTTGCATCAACTCTAATAACAATAGATCCATTCGACACAATCGCAGTTGCAGTAGCCTGTGTTCCTCCTGCTGGAGGTTCATCTACTCTTAATTGTTTTTCTCCATTAGTAAGCCATGCACCACCATTAATACGCTCTGGAGAAACTTTAACAGAAAGAGCACCATTGACAAGTTCAATATTTTTATTTAATTTTTCTATTCCGATGCTCGTATTTTTTTTTACAATATCTACATTGGGTGTATTAATTTCTGAATTAAATTCAATTGGTATACTAAATTCTTTTACATCTCCTATTACTGAAGGACGAAATACCCCGTAATCGTTTCTTGCTGCCACATTGATGACATCGGGATATAAACTATACGGCAATGAAGCTACTCGCTCCTTTCCATTTTTTTGAATTACTTTTACAAATACCAATTGTGAAATAGTGCTGCCAGCATTTGGATTTTCAGGAATTATACACATCTGGTATTCATTAGTATGAGTTGGTGGATTTGCTCCCAAAGTATTTTCTGCATTTGTTGGAATAAATTGATAATATCGTACCACTGAAGGTATTGCGGAAGTATCTTCATAATAATATATTTGAGATCCAATTCCTGGTGAGTTATTTGCCCAAGCACTACCAACAAATGGACCCTCTATAGAAATGATGGGGATTGCTGTGTATCCAGATCCTCCAGCAGCAACTGCGATACTAATTATTTTTTTATCAGTACCAATAGTTGCTGTTGCTACTGTTCCAGTACCACTACCTCCTGAAATAGTTATTGTTGGAGTTGAAGTATACCCACTCCCTGCATTTGTAATTGATATAGCGTTAACAGACATTGTTACTGTTGCCGCTGCTCCAGTACCACCACCTCCTGAAATGGTTATTATAGGAATTGACGTGTACCCAGATCCTCCGGCAGTAACTGCGATACTAATTATTTTTTGATATGTTGCGGTATTGTTAGCATCAGTACCAATAGTTGCTGTTGCTACTGTTCCAGTACCACTACCTCCTGAAATAGTTACTGTTGGGATTGAAGTATACCCACTCCCTGCATTTGTAATTGATATATTGTCAACAGAGAAGGTTGCGGATGCTTGAGCACGTGTACCAATATATCGAAATCTATCCGCAGCGCAAGAAACTGAAAGTCCTTGATTTGTTTCAGAAAATGCAGAGTACGCATATCGTGTTTCTTTAATGAATGGTAGATCTTCGATCCGAACAGAAACATTTCCATTGTATGTTTTATTGTCCGATGTTCCAGTTTTTTCAATTAAAGAAAGAATTGGCGCTCCAACTGTACTTTCATCCAAATAAAATTCTTTCTCAGTACCTCCCGAACTATTAGCAACGGTGATTTTATATTTTTTTGCATACGTAGGATCACTTAACACAGTAGCAGAAAGAGAATACGTTAAATGATTATACGCATAATCGTTATTTGGTGCAGTGCAAGTCTGTGTTTGAGGGGACAATTGTTCAAACGAAGGCAATATGTTTGAAATAGTAATAGTAATGAGTGAAGAACTTCCACAATTAATTAATATGGTTCTAGAATTTAATATCAATGTGCCGTTATTTTCATTTGATCCTTCAGGATAATATTGTGTTGTGCCAATGTTGTTAAAACTAATTAGTGGTGGGGCATTCACAGAGTTTTCTGTCGCTGACAATACTAATACAGAGGGTTCTGCCGGAGAATTATTTTGCTCTTCTGCCAATACAATTGAATCAAAAAAAGGTGAGAAAATTAAAGAAAGAGCAGTAATCCCCACTAAAAAAACATGAAAAAATGAAGAGAATACCCTATACATACTTATAGTATACGGCTTAATATGAAAATGAAATCTGACTATCCCCACCAATAAAAAAATACTCTTCTTTATCTTTATTTAATGGGGGTTTGGATACAACAACAGTTACTGTACTATCAGTGGCACTATTATTTGGACTAAAAGTAAGTGTGTAAATAAATTGATCATTTTCTTCTATCGGGCCTACAAGTTTCGGAGCTGTGGCTCCGGTAACTGTGATATATGAATTATCAAATGCAATTGGTTTTTGTGAAAATGAAATAAAAATTGTGTACACCCCACTCACTTCCTCTTTTTGCAATTCTGCAATTCCTTCTCCGATAGAAATATTTTCTTTTGGTAGTTGTTTATTTTCATTGAGTTTTTCTTTTGTTTCTGTAATAACTTTTTCAACTACTCCAGTCGCGCTTACTTTTGTATGCACTCGTTCTGGTAATCCATACAAAATGCCATTTTGTATTTCTTGATACACATTCTCAACTACCGAGAGAAATTGTTTAAGTCTTTTTCTTTTTTGCTCGTACAGAAGTGATTTATTAGTATCAATTTCTTGATGAATGATGGCAATGGTGCTATAGTCAAGAACTCCTGTGATAGAAAGTTTATGAATACTTTGATATTTTTTTAAAGCAAGCTCAGTTTCTTTAGAAAAAAGACCAGTGATATGTGTTGGAAATCCTCGTTGATTTAAAAACTCTTGGAGTAACCGAACTTGTTCATTAGAATCTCCTACAGTGAGTATGCTTCCTTCAAATGGCCTATAGGGTTTGGATGTTTCTGTTACCACATTACTTCGAATAGTGATATCATCAATACCTGCTTTTTTACCATACTGGTTATTTAAACTTTTCCCTCCTTTTATTGTTATTATTTGAAGAAGATACCCTACATCAACCCCTTGTAATCTTTTTATATTTCCTGATTCATCTTTTGCAAACAATACACACTGTGAAAGAACTGCTGGCTCAATGTCTTCAAATGAAATAAATATCTCTCCACTTTCAAATAATTCTTCTGAAGTCATTGGAATAACATCGCATTTACTGGGAACACCGATGGATGCAGTGTTAGGTGATTGTGAATAGTACGTGTCAGTAAATAGTGTGATAGTTTCTCCACCTCTTCGCACTTGGGAAACACTTACTTTAAGACCTTCTTCTTGATTTTCATTAACATACAATACTCGAGTAATAACTGGAGGAGAGTTATCAACAAGTATTGGATTGTCGACCGCAACTGTTTTGAATTCTGGAAGTGGGTTTCCTATCTCATCCACTGCCGAAAGAATACTATCTTTTTCTGGAGCAATGGAAGTAATATAAATATTTCCATCCCCATGTATTGGATAAACGATTTTACTGGAACATTCAATGGTTCTTTTTTGTTTTGCATTTGGTGCAATTGGAACACAATGTGCATTAAATACTTTACTATCACCTATACGATATGTGAGAGAAATTGATCCAATGATATTTTTTGTAAATGTAACTGAAAAATAAACAGTGTCCCCTGCCCGAGCATAATGATCATTTTTATTTGTAGTACGAAGTGTCACTTCTTCAATTTCAGGATTAACTACATCTATATATGGACGGTACATGTCAAATATTGACCCGTCAGCATGCACTGCATATATGTGACCATCATCATTGGTACCAATAACTGCAAACATTTTTTGTTCTATTTGAATAATATCAGTAATGGCTGGAAGTGGCACATTCCCAAAAATAGAAACTTCTCCTAGTGTTTCTTCTTTTAATGAAACAGAGAAGATGCTTCCACCAAGTGACCCGTACCCTGCAATAAGTATTGTTTCACTATCCAAAAAAACAATGCTCGTCACACGAGTAATTGGAATAGTAGAAGCAAGAAGCACTTTCTTTGTTTTTTCTGAACCAAAGAAATACAATGCTCGTTCTTGTGTAGCGTATCCAACTAAATCAAACTGTGGTCCCACTGTAACCGCTGAAAAAGAATCCCCTTTTGAGGGGGTGTACTCATCAATTTTTTGTACGATCACATCATTTGAAATAGAAAAAGCAAGTATATTTTTTGAATTATAGTAACGGACAATTAATTTTTTCGTATCCCCTGCATACCACATAGTAAGTTCATTGATGGACACAGCTTTATCCACTATTACATGTTGCGCTCCTTCTGAGTCTATTGCATATAGTGGTTGATCAATGCCACCCACATATAGCACACCATCAACATCTGCGGTGAGTGCTGTGACCCCAGAAAGTTTTGTTTTTGCATATAATGACACCTCTCCTTTTGGATTTATTAAATAAATATTTGGAGAATCAATACTTCCAACATATATCCCACCTGTTGCTCGTGAAGCAACAGCAAGATGATTTTTGTGCGGTGTTATTGAAGTGCTTGCTTCTTCCACATCAACAACTATTGGCGACCCAAATGCGCTTTGAAGAAATTTTTTTTCTGTGGTATCCACAAATACTGATAGGTATCCTTCCTGAGTAATATTTTTTTGAATAATACTTTTGCATACAATAGTATTTGTTAATTCTTTCATAAAATCACATTCTGCTTCATATTCACTTCCACTGTTTCCAATCATATATTTCAATTGCAATGATCCTATAACAGGCGCTGAAAATGAAACTCGAAATATAAGAGTCGAAAGTGCAGGAGCAAACCATGGGTGAGTACTATTGCTTGTTACAGTAACCCCCAGTACTGTTGGAAATTCATCCACCACGGTAATTGTATTTTTTAATACCGGCGGTTCTTCTTTCAAAAGAACAGTACCCCCTTCTTTGTCTTGTAAAGAACCAATCGCACTCACAGAATAAAGTGCTATCGATCCATACAAACCACTAGGAAGTGTGCTCGTACAGCTACGCACAGTAGAGACAGTGGTGGTGGTGATACATTTTGCTGAAATCGGTTTACTTTTGTGCCCTTGAGAAGAAATAATTGTATATTGTAGTGCAATGTTTCCTTTAACTTCATTTGAAAAATTTAAAATAAAAATAGCAGTATCATTATTTTTTACTACAGTGGCGCCTTTTTTTGTTGAAACAGCATACACACTACTGATAGTTGTTTCTGGTGAAAGAACCGCCCGAATACCATCTGCAATTGTTTGTAGTGGGGATTGTGCAAATACAGATCCAATGTTCAAACATAAAAACAAGAACCCATACACACATACAGCCCGCGAAGGAAATATCATATACTGTATAGTAACTGATTTTTACTACTGGTTCTTTTTTGCCCCGTATTCATACAAAATACACTCCATATTCATAGTAATATCTACTCCAGAATATTGGCTGCCTGTGAGATATATCAATGCAGAAAAAAGCACAGTATTAATGTGTTTTTCTTTAATATATTCTTTAATGATTGCCAATTCTTTTGAAGAATAATTTGCAATAGATATTCCTTCTCGGATAAGAAATACTGAACGCAACACATCAATCACTTCAAGTAAAAAAATACGCTGACTGCTCTGTTGCGCACGTATCTGATCAAGTGTTTCAAGCCCAAGGGTAATGTTATGTGTAGCAATTGCTCCAACATAGTTAAATACCAATGATCTCTTCGGAAGTGCTAGTATTAATTCTACCATTTCTTTTGTTATTTCTTTTTTAGTGTCTGCATATAATATTTTTTGCAGTGCAGTAAGAGCGTCCCGATAAGACCCATCCGCTACCTTTGCAATGAGATTGGCAGTATCCATATCAAGAGATTTTTTTTCTTTAGTCGCAACAGAAACAAGTACTTGAGCAATATCATGTTCTGTGGGGCGTGCGAATACAAATTGCACACAACGAGAAATAATAGTGTCTGGTATTTTATCCTGTTCGGTTGTTGCAAGAACAAACACTGCATACGCTGGAGGCTCTTCAAGAGTCTTAAGAAGTGCGGTGAATGCTTTTGTTGAAAGCATATGCACTTCATCTAAAATATAAATTTTATATTTTGATTGTATGGGAAGTGTATATATTGAATGTAATATTTCCTTGATATTTTCAATACTTGTGTGCGATGCTGCATCTATTTCAAAAATATCAATTGGATCAATTTCAAGTGCACGAGCAAATATACGAGCGATACTTGTTTTCCCAGTTCCACGTGGTCCAGAAAAAAGATACGCGTGAGCAATTTTTTTATTTTTAACTGATGATTGAAGCACTTGTACTACTGCACTTTGCCCTGAAACTTCTGAAAAAGTATTTGGACGATACACACGATACAGTACTTTACTTTGATCAGTATCAGACATACGAACATTGTACCTCATTTAGTTATATTTTTGCTTTTAAATATATTACACAGAGTGCCTTGCAATAATGCGCTCGATATCCTCTGCTGATGTTGCTTTTTCCATAAGAATAACCCGTAACTCGCGTGCGCCGTCAAAATTATTACAATATGCTTTGATATGTTTTTTCATAATATCAAAATTCTTTTCTGGCAAATGTTTTTCAAACAAATAAGCGTGTTCGATGAGTGCTTTTAATTTTTCTTGTGCCGTTGGTGTTGCTCCTGAAAAAAACCATGGATTTCCAAAAACACCCCTCCCCACCATCACACCATCACATTGATACTTTTCCATACACTCTTTTGCTTGTTTTTTGGTTGTTATATCTCCATTTCCAATAAGCAATGTGTGTGGGTGTATGCTATTTCTTAGTGCAACAATGTCTGCCATCAGATCCCAGTGTGCTGGCACTAAAGAAAGTTCATTGCGTGTGCGCAAGTGGAATGTAACTGCAGGGGCCTTAAGCTCCAACACAAAACGAATCCAATCCAATTGAATTTTTGAGTATCCAATTCGAGTTTTGACACTCACCGGTAATCCAGATGAACATGCGGCAGTATAGACTGCGTAGGCTTTATCAGGATGTTTAATACAGAAAGCTCCTGATCCACTTTTCTCTATACCTGTATCCGGACAACCCATATTAATATCAATTCCATCAAATCCCATATCTCTACACATGATAGATGCAATACCCATTTTTTCTGGAGATGAAGTAAATAATTGTGCAATGATAGGCCTTTGAGATTCAAAAAAACGTAAATCAATTTTTGCACTTTGTACCCCGGCAGAAACTAGCGCATCCGCAGAAACAAATTCAGTCCAATACACATCAGGCGACCCATACTGTGCGAACATTTCTCTAAAAGAGACATCTGTCACATTCGCCATTGGGGCAAGAGCTAAAAAATTTTTGGGGAGTGTATCCCAAAACATATATTAATTACCTTTGAGAATAAATTCTTGTGCATTTTTTATTTTTCTTTTAAGTCGTTCTACTTCACGAACAAAAGAAGAAGTAAATAATCCTGTACGAATGCGTCTTTCTTTTTTAGAATATTTTTTTTCTGGAGTATTTGATACAATTGGAGATCCACTTGTACTGTTTTCAACAGAATCCTGAGGCACAGAATCTTTTTTTATAGTTAATTGTGGTGCCTCTTCTGCTGAAAAACGCAATTGAGTTGGAACTGCTATTTGTGCAGAAACAATAGTAGAAAAAATAAATAGATGAATAATGATTATACTAAAAAATGTATATGTGTATTTCATATATCTACATAATAGCACATTATAGTATCTTATTAAGACACGCACTCCACAATCCTAGCCCCTCTCTTTGTGCGTACAATTCCGCCTCTTTTATTTCTCTTGCAAAGTATGTATTAGGAATAAATGGGTACGCTTTTCCATATCCCATTTTCGCAATATAATATTCAACATGCATATTTTCTAAAAATACACTTCTCAATAATCGCTCGTATGTATCTCTGTCTGTGACATCTTTTACTAGGGTAACCTTCTTCCCAAAAAGTATATTTTCTAGATATCTTTTTGATTCGTTAAAATAGCATTCATTTTTTTCAGGAGTATCTATTCCAATAAGGCGTACTCGTTCATTTCTTCCATCAGCAAAGCCAACAACGATAGTATCCCCGTCAATAACTCGTTTCACTACCACTTCTTCTTTTTTAGAAAAAGGAACATCTATGCCAAATAATCCAAACAAAAGAATGCCCATTGCTAAAAAAAATATACCCCCACTTACATATATGATTCGCATACTATTTATTTCATTTTATAACGCAATACGAGGGGGTCTCTAAGGTCTATCAATGAAAATGTTGTTGGGTTTTTAAAATTAGTATTACCCACATACTGTTGCGGTACAATAACATACATAATATGCAGTGCGCGTGTTACGCTATACAACGTGGTATCTAAATTAAAGCGAATTTCTTTTTGGAGTGTTTGATATATTATTACATCATTATTGGCAAAAAATTGCACCCGATGTGGCGATACTCCTTGTCTAGATAAAAAAAGAATAACTTGTTTTGTCTTTTCCCATGCATCATCTGAAATAATTTTTACAAATGGGTCTGGAGATTTATTTATTTCAAATAATGGAAGAGTTGAAGATCCCATTCCTGCACTCATAAAAGGGATCCCATCAGTGTCAACAGTATAACACCTTTCTTTGGTGAGATCGTTGCATACTATCGCAAATGCAGAGCGTTCTGTAACTTCTATTTGTAACACATTAAAAAAAGAAGAGGTTACCTTTACACGAGCGATATCTTTAAAAGATGATAATATATTTTTTTCAAGAGAATGGGGGTTAAAAATATACCACGTCCCTTTAGAAACACCAAAAAAAGATTTTTCAATTTCTTCTTGTGTGTGTAAAAATAGTTTATCGTAACTTACATACTGTAACTCTGTAGAAGAAAGATCACTCCGTTTAAAAGAAAGTTCATGTGCTTGTGTATTTACACGAAGATCAATATTTTGTACACGAGCAATTGGGGTAAGAAGAATTACCCAACATATACCTACCGCAAACAAAAAAAACCAAAGAAATATTTTTTTATAACGAGCAATGGTATTTTTTCTATTGTTTTCTGGAAAATACATGTGCGCCTGGACTTTCCGTGGAATACGAGGATCAATCATTCGCACCACACTGCGACGAGGTGTGGGTGAAAATATTTTTTTTTTTAATTCATCCAATATACTCATACTCAAGTGTATGCTATCTATGACACCAATGGATTTATTTTTTCAAAATTACAATACTTACGCAATACCTGTGGTACTGCAATAGAACCGTCTTCTTCTTGGTAGTTCTCCATAATAGCAATAAGCATGCGTCCCATTGCAAATGCTGTTGCGTCATTCATGTGAACAAATTCTTTTTTCCCATTAGTATCAAATTTTATTCCCAATCTGCGTGATTGATATTCCCCCACTAAGTCAGCAGAATGTGTTTCTCGATACACACCTTGTCCGGGCATCCATGTTTCAATATCTATTTGTCTTGCATCTGGAGACCCCATATCTCCAGTACATACTGCCATTACTCGATATGGCAATTGTAATACTTGCAATAAATGTTCTTGTATCGCTACCAAAAGATCTTGTTCATTTTTTGAGTCTTGTGGAAGAGAAAAAGTTTCCATTTCTGCTTTATCAAATTGATGTTGTCTTAAGATGCCTTTAGTGTCTTTCCCGTATGAGCCCGCTTCCCTTCGAAATGCAGTTGAATATCCAATATATCGCAATGGCAATTGTTCTTCTTTAAAAATTTCTCCTGTATGCATTGGGCCAAGTGTGTGTTCGGCACTTCCTGTTAAAAATTGATTATCCTCTGCTAAATAATACTTATCTTCTTTTGGATCCAATCTTCCCATACCATGTAAATATTCTGGATTAATTATAACCGGTGGGAGCACTGGAATAAAGGGAGTATCTTTTGTCGATAAATTATTTTTTATAATGATTTTTTTAAGCTCTTCTTGTGAAGTAACTACATCAAATAATAACTGTAGCAATGCGAATTGTATACGTACGAGTTCACCTTTTATATATGCAAATCGAGAACCAGATATTTTTGTTGCTCGTTCGGTGTCAATAATATTAAGATCAATTCCAAGCTCCCAATGAGGTTTAATAGGGAAAGAAAAAACTTTTTTATCTCCCCATTCACGGAGAACTATATTTTCACTATCATTTTTACCAATTGGAACATCCGCCAACGGCATGTTAGGAATAAGGTACAGCATTTCTGTAAGACGTTTTGTAACATCAGAAAGATGGGTTTCTTTTTTGTGCGCTTCTTCTTTAAGTGTTTTTCCTTTTTCAATATCACGAGCATCTGCTGTTATTTTTTTTTCCCTGTTAATTTTTTCTACCTCTTGAAGTGCAATTTGTCGTTCTGAGTAAAGTGATTGCAAAAGCACCATATCCACTGGCTCTTTTTGACGATTACGCATCATTTCTATTACTAATTCTTTATTTGCAAGTACAAATTGTATATCAAGCATAATATATAATAACACAAATTTATATTAAGTTGTGACACTCATTCAACAAAAAACAACCGATTTCTCGGTTGTTTTTTGTTGATTAATAAAACTTTGATTAGAATTAGAACGCTGCACTTGTAGAAAAGTTATTGGGAACTTGATCACAACTACCCGCGGTGGTGAAGGTAGTCGCTGTTATAGTGCCTGCCTTACCTAATGAATCAACACACCATGCAAGATTATTAACTCCTACAGTAGAGCCAGTATCCTTTGCCCAGTACACAGCATAATTTGTCGTTGAGCTACTACACCCAGCTCCAGTTGGTATTACAGGCAAAGGAATTGCTGGACTAGAACCAATTCCAGAACATGTAGTTGATGCTACTGGAGATTTATTTTCATTTGCAAGATAAATAGAAATAGCAGAAAGCACGCTTCGTGAGTTTGCTTTTGCTCTAGCAGCGTTTGCTTTATCTGTTTGACCAGTTAAAGTTACTATCACAATAGAAGCTAAAATACCAATAATAGCAACAACGATAAGTAGTTCTATTAAGGTAAAAGCATTCCTTTTTTTATATGTTATCATAATAATTTATATATATATATTATCTAAAATAATACGCACACAATTAGTTTTTCACCAAATGTGGCTACCTGTAGTATATACTCAATAAAACAAAAAATTTTATATAAAAATACAATAGTGGATAAAAATTAAAATGTGCTATCAGATGCTACCCAACCACCGACTGAAGAACATGACACAACAGTTATGCCTGGTTTTGTGTCTATTTTTCCAGAATTACCAATTGAATCAATACACCACGCATGATTAGTTGTTGTAGCTGGAACAGCAGAAGGATTTTTTGCCCAATACACAAGAAATCCAGTTGAAGTTGAAGAACAACCAATACCATTACCTGCGTTTGCTGCTAACGTTGCTTGCGCTGGCAATCCAGAAGAAATAATATTAGTACAAATATTTCCTGTTGGACCTGCAGAAGGAAGTGTTACACCACTTCCTGGAGTTGATATTTCAACAGCAATTTTTGTTACAATAGTTCGAACATTCGCTTTAATTTGTGCAGAATTTGCTTTTGTAGTAGACCCTGTTAATGAAACAATAACAATAGATGAAAGTATACCAATAACAGCAACTACAATTAAAAGCTCAATTAATGTAAACGCCTTTTTCATATATGTATTTTATTCTACATACTCAGAAAAAAAAATATGTGTGTGGATAACTTAAACAGACCTAATTGCTAGTTGCCCTATTAAATCATTGTGAGTAGAAATAGTCTGATTGAGATATATTTTATCTTCTATTATTCTACTTTCAATTGCAATTTCTTCAACAAAAATTCCCTCTTCTTCATTTGTTTCAATATAATACACCTCATCCCATACGATATACTTTTTTATAGGAATAGATTGTTCCACAAACCCATGTTCTGTGTATATAAGATGATCACTATTTAAAGCACCAAATGTTTGCTGGGGGTACAATGAGCAGCACTCTCTATAATTACCGGGTATACAAAAACCTTCATTGGTATATATTGCGTGGAATCCTGTGGTACTTGCTCTCCCTCCATTAATAGAATACACTTCATGCCAATCTGTTTTATATCTATGTATTGCACGAACGGTACTATACACCCCTGATATACCAAGTACTTCATCCCCTATGGATATATCTTCTACAAATGAATACCCTTTTCTTGTACGCACTCTCGATCTTCTACGAATACAACATGTACTAGTTGGCCCCCGTATATCTATCGATACTGATGGTACTGAAAAATAATTACTATCTCCATTTTTGTTTAATGTTACACTACAAACAACTGTGCCACAACTGGGCTTACTAATAGTTAAAGTTGATGGAGACTCATTGGTTGATAATGAACAAGTGCCACTCACCGAACTAGTTCTCTGAACACTAAATACATAGCCACTTGTTCCCGAACCACCACCTGCTGTAAGAGTAGAGTTAGGACAACTACTACTCCCACTACACGATGCGTTTATGCTCAAAGGAATTTGTTGTGCTTGATCTATTGTTATTGTGCTCCCAAATGAAGCTGGAGGATTCCAATTTAAATCTGTTGCTG